>NZ_JALNUL010000049.1:0-28056 GCF_026540775.1 Methylobacterium sp. GC_Met_3 | reverse complement strand
ACTGGCCGCCGAGCAGAAGGCCGCGCGCGATGCACGCTTCGCGGCCCGGAAAGCCAAAGCACGCCGATAGGCCAGCCCGGCCCGCAACGCGTGATGATGGAAGGACGAGAGATGTCTCACAAGTTCAAGATCGGTCAGAGTGTCCGCCAGCTCGGGACCACCTACGCCGGCAACAAGAATAGCGTCGTCGACGGCCTCTTCGAGGTGGTTCGCCTCATGCCAGACGATCGATCCGGTGAGCCTTGCTACCGGATTAGGTCGGCGGCCTGCGAGCGGGCTGCCCGGGAGGGCGAACTCACGCTCGTATCACTCGACTGATGTTGGATCACGGTGGCCCAACGCGTCCATGATCTGCGCGTGACCTCCAGACCCGCGAGCTCGGATCGCCGAAGCGCTGCCGCGAAGCCTACGACGATCAGCGCTCGGTCGCGCCCCCCGGCCAGGATGTCGGACAGGGTTGCAACGGCGCGTCGGGGATCCACCGCGATCCGCGGCCGTCTCTTGGCGGCCGGTCGACCGTGCACCCATTTGAGCCCACGCATCGCGGAAGGCCGCCAACCCGGTGTCTGAGGTGGGACCGGCCGGGGCGTAGGCCCGGCGGGTGTTCTCGGACCGCGCCTACTCGGCCCACTCGCTGGCGCAACCGGAAAAACCCTGCAGGCCCACCGGTGGCGGCAGGGTGAATTCCCTGCTCAAGGCTGAGTATCCTCGGCGAGTGGTTCGCCCTCGTCGATCGCCTGGACAATCTGTTTCCGCACGAGCTTCAGCGCCGCCTGCACCGGATCGGCCCAATCAGGCCGCTGAGCCTTCTGAATGGCCTCAGCCGGAACGACCACGAAGAACCGCGTCCGCCCCTTCGATCGAGCATGCCAAAAGCCACGGACCTCGATGCCGTCCGGGACCGGACGCGCCTTGACGATGAAGTCCTGCCCGGCGTGTGAAAAGGGGAGGCGCGGCGGCGTCGATGACATGCTGTCTTCTGGTGTCCGATAATTTCTTCTCACCGGTCCTTAGGACAACACCCGGGAACTGCCAACGGGACCGCCTGTAACGTGGTCATCGGGCAACGTTTTTGGATGCGCGCGTCTCGGCGGTTATCGACCCACTAGCCACGCCGGATCGGGACCTACACGAGGTCGGGAAACTCGTTCAGGTCGATGCGACGACACAGAACACGAGCGCGACAGCGGCGAGATCGTTGCAGGACAGGCGGTCGTAGCCTGTCGCGACGCGCCGCCTGACACCGACCCGAGGTGTGCCCGGTTGACCGTGAGGCAGGTGCGACTCGATCCGCGCCTAAGCCTCATCCGAGAGCCAAAACAGCCGTTCCATCGCGATCCTCCGGGGTTCGAAATGACAAACCCCGAAATAAAACGCGAGCCGCAGCGAATGGGTGTATGAATTTTCCACCTCAGACGTCAGGTACATTCGCTACGCGCTCAAATTAAGTCGATAGCGATAGGCATCTCCGCGGAACAGGCCCTCTACGTACTCGATCATAACCGAGTCCTGATTGTAGCTGTGGCGCTTGATCAGCAGGCACGGGAGCGGCCGGTCGAAGGCGAAGATCTTGCACTCGTCCGCCGTCGGCATCGTCGCTTCCACCGTCTGCTCGCAGCGCACGAGGCGGCCGCTCGGGTGACTGCTGAGGAAGGCGTAGACGGAGCCGGAGAGATCGCCGGTCTCGAGGGCTGGCACCGCGCGGATGTTGTACCAGGCGACCTCGCGTGACATCGGCACGCCGTCGCCGGAGCGAACGCGCGTCAGGCGCAGGAACGGGGCCGTCGAGGGCAGGCCGAAGATCGACGCGATCGAGCGGTCCTCGGTGACAGCCCGATCGAGAATGCGGGATGATGGGATCTTGCCCAACTCCCGCATCTCCTCCGTGAAGCCCTTGAGCCGGTCCATGCCCGGGCGCACGGGCTCAGGCGGACCACGCACGAGGAAGCCGGAGCGCCCGCGTGGCACAAGAAATTCGTTGTCGCTGAGTTCGGCATAGGCGCGCTGGACCGTGACGCGGCTGACCCCGAGGCTCTCGGCGAGTTGTCGCTCTGCCGGCAGGATCACGCCTGGCGGCAGCGAACCCGACAGGATGAGCTCGCGCAGCTGGCCTTCGATCTGCCGGTACAGCGGCATCGCCGTGTCGCCGCGCAGGCGCAGGAGAGAGAGCACCGAGGGACGCTCGTCTCCCGCGAAGTTCGGCTCAACATCATTGTTTGGGGTCCGATTTTTGGGGCGCACGTCCGATCGACCTCCGGTACAGATGCTTATATCGGACAGGCTCGGGGCGCTCCATGCGTGTCTTCGTCATTGGCAGCTTCGTGATGGCCTGCTCGGTCAAGGTCGCGCGGCTGCCGCAGGCGGGTGAGTCCCTCACCGGCTTGGCCTTCCTCGCCGAGCCTGGCGGCAAGGGCTTCAACCTCGCGCTTGCTACGCATCAGCTCGGCATCACGGTGGACGGACTCTTTGCAGTCGGCACGGACGTGTTGTCCCCGATGGTCCGCTCGACCTTCGCGCAAGTCGGGTTCTCCGAGACGATGCTGGTGCCGCATGCTGGCTCGACGGGCGCCGGCGTCGCCTTCGTCGATGCATCCGGCGAGAATTGCCTGGCGGTCTGCCTCGGCGCCAACCTGGCCCTCGGTGCGGAGGACGTCCGAGCCGTCGCCACCCGTGTTGGACAGGCGGACCTCGTGGCGGCGACCTTCGAATCGCCGGACGCCCCCATCCGCGAGGCCTTCGCCGTGGCTCGGACGCTGGGCCATCTCACGCTGCTGAACCCGTCACCCGTGCGCCCCATCGACCCGGCGATCCTAGCCGATACCGCGATCCTCGTCGTCAATGCGATCGAGGCCGCCGACCTTGGCCTGGGAACTCCCGATGCCATCGCCGACGCCCAGGGCGCGACGCCGGCCATTGCCGCGCTGCTCGACGGTGGGCTCGAACTGTTGGTGGTGACCCTCGGGGAGCGCGGCGCGATGGCGTTCCGCCCCGGATTGCCGCCTCTACACCAGCCGGCCTTCGCGGTGGCGGCAGTCGATACGGTCGGCGCCGGGGACGCCTTCACGGCCGGGCTGATGGCGGGCCTGCTCGCGGACGAGGCTCTCGACGCGACCCTGCGAAAGGCTGCGGCCTGCGGTGCGCTCACCACCTGCCGGTTCGGGGCCTTCGATGCCTTTCCAACCGCGCAGACGTTGGCCGCCTTCCTGGACGGCGCCGCGGTCTGATTTAAGCCGCGCCTAAGCACTTCGTCGTCTGCCCACTGAACAGCGCGAGCGAGGCGACGATGCTCAGCAACTCCGCTTGCCGCTTGGTCCCGGTCTTGTTGAAGATCGAGTTGAGTTGGGTGCGGACCGTGCTTGCCTGGACGCCGACGCTCTCCGCGTAGCTCTGCAGGCGCAAGCCCCCAGCCAGCGCCTGGAGCAGCCGGGCCTCCGCCGGGGTGAGGTCGAAGAGCATGTTCAGGAGTCCGTCAGCCGGAACTGCCCGCGCGCCGACGTGCACAAGGATGAGCAGCACCGCTGAGGCAGCGAAGACGTCGCCGGGGTGAGGCTCCAAGCGCATGACGTGGGCGATCTGAGGACGATGGTCGGAATAGCTGCGCACCGGCATGGTCTGCGCTGCGTGCCGGCCGCCAACGACGTTGCCGATCGCGTCCTGCAGCAGCTTGCTGTTGATCAAATTCTTGAAGAGCAAGCCGCCGTGCTGGCCCGGGGGCAGGACTTCCTCCCGCTGCTGCAGATGAGCATTCATGGTGAGCACCCGGCCCGAAGCCGACAGGACAGCGGCGGGGAGTCCGATCTGGTTGAGCGTCATGCCGGTGAGACGGGAGCGCTCACAGCTGAATCGGGCGCTGAGCTGGCAGGCGCGCACGAGGTGTGGTCGCAAAGCATCGAGTCTGGGCAGGATGGAGGCTTCATGGGGGCCGGTTTGGGCCCGACGTTCGGCGGTAATGATCGCCACCTCGCCAGTCGGCAGGGGAATCGTTGTCCCCACCTGCCAGAACGGCTTCTCGACATCACAGGGCCAGCCTGCACAGGAGCCCGGCACGAGGTCGACGTCGCGCATGAAGCCCGCATGGGCTTCGGCGCGCCATTGCGCCGTGTGCCCGCTGCTGCGCCAGGAGTTCGCGGCCGTCAGGTGACTGACGCGCGGCTTCAAAGCCGGCGAGGCAATCCAGCGGGGCATTCCAACGGGGGGCAGCACCGTGAGCACCGCGCCATCCGAGTTCGCAGTATCGCCAAGCGATTGGAGGACTTCCGGCCAGAGCTCGGGAGTGCCCGCAGCCTCGTAGATCCGGTCGATAAGCGCTTCCTGCATCGGCACGCACCACGATGATCTTGCTGGTCTCGGTAAGACCAATATCAGTCCAAAACCAGCATTGGCATCCCACAAACGGATGATGCCGCTGGCTAGGGACGGCGCGCCGAACACCTTTCCGGTCGGTCCGCTGTCCGTTCGCCGCACCGGACGCGGCGGCGACAGAGCCTCCGGAAACCAGGGGCGGACCTGCAAACACCGACAGATACGATGCTTTCCCGCTCGGCTGGGATGTCGGCCGCGAGCCTGTGAGGGCGCAGCGGGCGCCATCCGCCAGACGGAGGATGCTCAGCCTTCAGCCATCCTTAGACTGCCGGCGCACGGAAGGATCAGCCATGAAAACAATTGTCGCCACCCTCCTCGTCGTCTTGTCCTGCACCGGGTCCTGGGCCGACGAGCTGAACGACCTGCCGGACCTCGCCTGCGCCCAAGCTTCCTCGGCCCTGGAGCGTGATCAAATCGGGTGCCCGGACGTTGACGGTGCGGCAACTCTGCCGCGAGCGGCCGTTTCACCCCTCGACCGTGTGGAAGACGACTAGGCGCATTCCCGGCGTCATGGGTGTCATCGTTACAGCTCTGCTCGCCAGCGCGAGTCTTGGCATGTCCATCGCGGCGCCGATCGGGCCAGCGAGCTTGCTTTGCATTCAGCGAACGCTGTCGGCAGGTCTACCCACCGGCCTTGCTACCGGGCTCGGCGTCGCGACCGTCCATCTGACGTACGGGACCGTGATCATGCGCTGGGGCGCGGACCTCGCTCCGGCGTGGTCGAACGGGGGCCTGTTCTCCCTGGTCTCGGGCGCAGTGCTCCTCGCCCTCGCGGTCCGGGTGCTTCGCAGCGTCTCGGTGCTGCATGTGAGCAGCGAGCGCCGCGACACCCTGGCGGCGAGCTACGGCAGCGCGGTTGCGCTGGCCGTGGCGAATCCGATCACCCCCGTGCTGTTCCTCGCCGCTACGCCGGCACTCGTCGCGCGCGGGGCCACGCCGCTGCCCGTGCTTGCGGCTGGCGTATTCCTCGGCTCCTTCGGCTGGTGGGTCGTGCTGAATACCGCCGTGTCCCTGTTCCGGCGCTGTGTCACCAGTCAGGTTCTGAACCAGATGAACAAGGCCGCCGGCCTCCTCCTCGCCCTTATGGCGTTGAGCCTGCTGGTTCGCGGTCTGGACGGTAGCTCGGCGGGCGGTTTGGGCAACCCGAGCCGGAGCGGGGCAATCGGCGCGGTCGGCCATCCGCCGAGCCACTTCTAAGAGCCTGTCGCAGAACTCCCGCAGCGCGCTCGCAACGGCAGTGGCGGATGTAGGATGGTCCCTCTCTGCGGTGAGCATTCCGAACGCCGCCGGTCCGCTTTCGGGCGTTCTGGGCCTCGACGCGGACGCGAGGCGACTGACACGTTCGACGCCCACCTGCGCCCCGTTCAGCGCTTCCGCTCCAAGCCGAGCCGAGTCCGTGTCTGGCTGACGCTTCCCAAGACGAGGGCTTGTCCGTCGCGCCAGACGACGCGGCACACCTCGATTGCCCCGCTCTCAACAGGATCCACGGAAATCACCAAGTCCGGATCGATGCCGACCATCCCCCAATCGTCGGCCAGAGCAAGGTCGACAGGGTGCACAACCAGCAAAGCATCGGCCGATTGAAGATTTACCGCCGATAGCGGCTGATCGGTTCCGATCCCGGCGATGGACCGGATCACCGTTGCGCACAGGATCACAGACCCGAGCAAGACCGCGCGGTGCGATACCATCATGGTCAGGCGGATCGCGCGAAGGCGATCGGCTCCTTCGGCAGGCCCGCCAGCTCATCCTCGCTCAGGCCAAGGTTCGCGGCGATGATCTGCCGAGGGGCCAGCGCCAGCCACTGCGAGAGCGAACACTCCTGGTGCGCAGGACTGTCGTGCACGCCCACGAAGGTGCAGGGTTCGGTCCCGATATTCTCGATCATGTGCGCAGCGGCCTTCGGGACGTAGGCACAATCGCCCGGCATCAACTCCGCCGTGGCGAGCCGCTTCTCGGGCTCGAACACCGTTACACGCGTGCGGCCTTCGAGCAGGAAATGCCACTCGTTCGCACCCGGGTGCCAGTGCGGCGCGTGCAGGGCGCCCGGAAGCAGCGTCTCGCTGAAGCCCGTCATGGTGGTCGACATCGGGAACGTTCGGGCGGGCGCAACGCGCAGCGTCCCGGCCGCACACGCGATGACAGGCTGGGCCTGGGCGAGGGCGAACCGGTGGGAGGCCGCGGCGTTCAAGCGGCGCTCGTCGCGCGCGACGGCGCCGTCCAACGGGATGACCGGGCCCTGCGCGATGTAAACCTCGCCCTCGGGCAGATTGCGGCTGACCGCATCCGACAGGTTGAAGGCGGCCTGCAGGGTCCCGGGATCGAGGCGGCTGAGCCAGTCACTCAGGCCGAAGGTGCCGTGATCCCCGTAGAGGCCGTCATCGAAGGCGAGGATCGCGTGGCAGGACGCCTCGCCCAACGTCTGGATCGCATGGGCATGACCGGTCGGAAACGACCACGTGTCACCGGGACCAAAGTTCACGACCTCAAGGCCGCCGTCAGGATCGACGATCGTCACTTGGCACTGGCCGGCAACGACGTAGGCCCACTCCGCTGAGGAGTGCCAGTGCATCTCGCGCACACCGCCCGGGTTGAGGAACAGGTGTGCGCCCGCGAGGCCGGTCGCGATGGGCAGCTGGCGGGCGGTGAGGTCGCGGGCCCAACCGCCCGACGTCGCCTTGATCGTCCCGCCGTCGAGATGCCCGGTGAAAGCCTGGGCCGCACCGGTCTTGCGCGGGATCGTCCGGACGAAGCTCGCGGAAGACGAGGCCTCCTTGCCGGCTGCGCGACCATCGCCATCGGCCCCGAGCGCCCGGCCGGACGCGACGGCGCCGATACCGAAGGCAAGGCCGCCGAGAAAATAGCGCCGCTCTGTCTCCACGTGCCCTCCTCCGCCCCCGTGCGGCTTTCCGCCGATCGGAGGTGTTGTGCGCCCGCGCAATCTGAGCACGCGGAAGTGCCGCCGTTACGGTGGGGCATCGTTACGGTTCAGGCTGCATGTGTCCTCCACCGAATGGATGATAGACTGTCTTCGAAACGAGAAAGATTGATGATTGTCGGCAACAGCCGTCTTTCTCTCGCAATCACTGACGGATGCTGTTCCGGATGGAAGCGCCTTGGTCTCGGCTGCCGAACGATGGCGGCGAGGCACGATACGCCTGAGGAGGCCTCGGGTGAGCACGGCTCCACGAAGCCGCCATCACGCCGCAGGCAAGGCGCGCGTCGAAGCTCCATATGAGGTAGGCCATGTGCAATTTTGATCTGCGGGGCGGCGATGGTTGGCAATGAGAAGGCGATCCTGGCAGGCGGGTGCTTCTGGGGGATGCAGGAGCTGATCCGGCGCGAGAGCGGCGTGGTTTCGACGCGGGTCGGCTATACCGGCGGTGACGTACCGAACGCGACTTACCGCAACCACGGCACCCATGCCGAAGCGATCGAGATCACGTTCGATCCGGCTCAGACGAGCTTTCGGCGCGTGTTGGAGTTCTTTTTCCAGATTCACGACCCGACGACCCCGAACCGTCAGGGCAACGACCGCGGCCTGAGCTATCGCTCCGCCATCTACTACACAGATGATGCGCAGCGCCGCGTGGCCGAGGAGACGATTGCCGATGTCGAGGCGTCGGGCCTGTGGCCCGGTAAGGTCGTGACCGAGGTGGCGCCGGCAGGCCCATTCTGGGAAGCAGAACCCGAGCACCAGGATTACCTGCAGCGCCGGCCCGACGGGTATACCTGCCACTTCCTCAGGCCCGGCTGGAAGCTGCCTACCCGATCCTCGGCCCCGCAGGACGCTTGAGCGGGCACAACTCTCATCGTCGCGTCGCATAGATGATCCCGCGGAGCTGTGTCGACCGCCCGAACGGCGGTCGGGCGAGGACTGGTCTCTGTCAGCATGGCTACCGATCATCCGAGGCTGCGACGTGCCCGCGCCGGCTTCGATATCGCGCCGATCCAACCTCGATCGGCCGATCCTGGCCACCCTCGCCGCCCATGAGCGCTGCGCGCCAACCGCTGATCCGCTTCGATCGTGCCCGCTGCAGGGCGTCCGCGTAAGCGGGTTCAAGCTGCTCGGGGCCGTAAACCAGCGTGACGCCGCCGCTGCCGCACGCCTCTTCTCGGTTCAGGACAATCGGATAGCCGATGGCCTCGGCTGTCGTCCGCGCCTATGCGAAAGATCCGGCGCCGGCCGCGTATCCTGAACACGCAAGCGTACGCGGCGGCGCCCGTCAGGAGCCCCTCCCGGCTGCACGAGAGGTCGTCAGCTGCCGGGTCTCCGGTAGAGGCTATAACGAGGGCGCGCAGCTCTGCACTAATCTGGTCGCCGGATACGAGCCGCCTGAGCACGCGCGCTGCGAGACCATGAAGGGGTATGATCCGGTTCGGCGACCAGTCGCGCACCAGCCGTTCGAAGCGGCCGCGCACGAGCAAACGCGCCCCCACGCTGCGGCGAGGAATGTAAATCCGCAGGCGATCATCGCAGCACTCATCGGCTCCCCAACCAAGCGTGCGCCGCCCAAAGCAACTCCGATCATGCCGACGCTTGCCGAGATCGCGGAAACGACGTCGATCGGCAGGATCCATGCTGGTCGACATCAGCCTCAAGGCCGTCTCGGAGCCGGACACGACGATCAGGGTCGGAAATGGACGTGTCAGTCCATCCGCAGCCTTCGGCGCGCGGATCGCCGAGATCTCGGCTCCAATCGCTGGAACGCGGTTTACGACTGGATCATGCGATCGCCGCCAGGGGAAGGTCCGCTGGCGCTGAAGTGGTCACCGGCGCTGGCGCGAACATCTCAATATCGTCCACGAACTGCTCGACGATCGAAGCCGAGTTTGCGAGACACACCTGCAGGTAGGAAGCGATGGACGGTGCCTGCGCGAAGCCTTCGGCAATAAGCCTCTCGTTGGCGAACGAGAGATCAAGAGCGCAGAACGCATAATAGGCTCTGGTTGCCAAAAGCATCGCCCTCGTGGACGCGTCCTTCAAGCCAAATACTTCTGCAAAGCGCTTGCGCAGGTGCGCGCGATCGCGATCAAGATCGAATTGTCTGAAGGCGCGGATGCCGTCAGTGGGTTCCGCCTTCTCGAACGCGGCGATGACGTCGGCCCAGCGCGTGCGGCCGATTGCACCGGAGGAGAGGTGATAGAGCCGGTGCTTGAGGTCCGGTTTCATCAGAAGACCGGCGAGCGTCTCGGCGACCCAGTCGGCCGGGACGATATCGACGCAACTTTCGGGGCTGCATGGCAGCATGCGCAATGCGTCCGCGGCTCGCAGCACCCAGAGGATGCTCGAACTCGGCGCGGCACCGAGCGTCGAGTGCCCGACGACGATAGACGGCCGAGCGACGATGATCGGGAGGTCAGGAAACTGTTCTGAAAGCGAGGTCTCCGTGGCAGCTTTCGACTCCGTGTAGCCGACGATGTGCCGAGCGTCCGCTGCCGGATAGGCTGTCTCTTCCACGAGACTCGGCGCGTCGGCGCCGCAGATCATCGCCGTGCCCACGTGCAGGAAGCGCTGCAAGTCCGGCATGGACTGAGCACGACGCGCCAGCGCAAGAGTGCCGTCGTGGTTGGTCTTGAAGACGCGCTCCCCGCCCCACCAGGACGTATCAGCGGCGAGGTGCAGGATGTGGGTGCATCCGTCGAGCCGCGGATCCATATCGCGGTCGGCGCTGGTGAAGTCGCCGGGCACGATCTCGATCTTGCGGGCAAGGCGTTGGGCTGTGAACGGATCGGTGAAGCGCTCCAGGCGCGCGGCGATGCGTTGGCGCCCCTGCTCGACCCCCGCGCAGCGCACGAGGCAGACCCAAGTCGTGTCATCGTCGCGCCCGAGCGCGTGATGTAGCACGGCGCCGCCGATCAGCCCGGTCGCGCCCGTCAGAAGAATGCGTGCCACGGTACTCTCCACTCCTGTGGGAGAGTCATAAGCAGAAAACCCTGGAAACATTTCGGCCAAAAGAGCTTAAGACGCAGAAGCGTTACACGTGTGCCTAAAGCGAAACAGTAATCACAATCTCGTGATGGCGAATCCGTGTGACACACCTTTGGCTAGTCAACACAGTCGGATCAAGGGCTAACCCGAAAGGAATAGATTGCGCCGATCGCAACCGTGAGTTCGTTGGGCGTACCAATGCGCCGTACGATCGGACTTCTGGACGCCGATGCGATGAGCCGGTCGTAACGGATGTAGCCCAGCGTCTGCCAAGCTTCCGACCAATCATAGCCGAGACTCGCTGTCGCTCCGGCCGAGCGTGGTCCGGCCGCGGCACGATACGGCGCAAGCATCGGATTCACGAGGGTCGTTCCCACGGGAACATCGAAATCAAGACGCAGCGCGGCCTCGTCACCGAGGACGAACCGCGGGCCCATGCTGAGCGTGAATTGCCCGACGTGGCTCACGAGATCGGCACCCAATTTGGCGATGATCCCATCATGCGCACGGATCCCTTGAGTCACTTCCGCCCGCAACCTGACGGTTTCAGCGATCGGCCAAAATTCACCGAACACACCGAGCCCCACGGTCACCGGCAGTCTGGGCAGGCCAGCAAGCCGATGGTCGTCGTTGCGGAAGCGGCCCTCGCGAAAGTCCAGTACGGCACCGGCCTGCAGCCGTCCCTCTCCAACGAGCGTGACATCGAGGCCGTCATCCGGTGACCACCACTCGCGGGGTTCGTCGGCTTTGCGGAACGACAGGTAAGGCAATCCCCAGAGCCCGACCTGTTTTCCGCCCTGGAAACGGGGGCCGGCCCCAACGAAGCCTCCGGCGGAGACAATGGTGTTGGGCTCGAACAATGCGCGGAGGTCATCAGCCTGCGCCGGTGCTGGGAGAGCCACTAGAGCTGTCGCCACGCATAAGCCCAGGCACGTGGAACGCTGCTGGCCGCTCACCGTCGAGGTCCTCCGGTCACCTTGGCCATACAGATGGCGACCGTGACACGCCAATCCTAAAGGCAGGCCAAACGTCTCGCTGCGTCACTCTACCCTTGGCACCGCCTTGCAGCGCTTTCCTTGCAAGGGTCGAGATCCGTTTTCGACGAACCGTCATTGCCAACTGAATGGCGGTCGCGGGCGCGAACTGGCCGACCGCTCCTGCCCGCAAGCGGAATGGCTGCTTCGGGATCGGCCAAGCGCGAAAGCGGACAGTGTGTCGTTTGTACCTATGCCGGGCGTGCAGGTGGCTGTCGGACACGTCACAAAGGCAGCTCATGGTCGATCGACAATTCACCGCCACTCGGGGAGGAGCGTAGACTTGGGCACACAAAAACCAGTCGCACGCAACACTCACTTATCGCATTCGCGCGGCTGAACAATTATGCCAACTCGTCTTCCCGTTCCGTCGATTGCCAACGTATACCAGCATGATCAGCTTGATTTGGCCGAACATCGGAACTGCGGCGGGTACTGAGGGTGCAACTCCTCGCATCGAGCATGTTGCTAATCCGCAACTCCTGTCACCGGATATTTCCAGATTGTAACTGATCTAACTCAATCTCTGGACGCGATAGTGATGCGTCTCAGTGAGATGTGTTTGATATAAGAATTATTCTAAGAATTATTCTAAGAATCACTGTAGAATGATTGCCTTATTGGCATCGGATTAGATCTTGATCCGCATTGTATCTCGCTCGTAACTCGTGATCGGGGATCGAATAGATTTCAGTACGGACCGGCTTCCGCAAGAAGCCGCGGAGTGAATGATGGACTGGACTTTCAGGTGTCGTTTCCTTGGGCTTCTGCTGACGAGCACCCTATCTGCCACGGCCGCGCATGCGCAACGAGGGGTAGCTCCGACCGAACTTGTCGAGGTCGTCACCCTCGACCAGCTCACGGTTGAGAATGCGGGCAACCGTCCGGAGCCTCAGGGTGGCGTCACCGTGGGTTATCTGACCACGCAGACACGCAGCGCGACCAAGACCAACACGCCGGTCATCGACATCCCACAATCCATCACCATCGTTCCACGGGAGCAGTTCCTGGATCAGAATTACCAGAATTTGACTGAGCAGCTGCGGTTCGTACCGGGCCTGATACCCGCGCAGGGCGAGAGCAACCGCGACCAGGTCCTGATCCGCGGTCAAAATACCAGCGCTGATTTCTATATCAACGGCATCCGTGACGACGTTCAGTATTTCCGTGACTTGTACAACATTCAGCGCATCGAGGTCCTGAAGGGGCCGGACTCGCTCATCTTCGGCCGCGGCGGCGGAGGTGGCGTCATCAACCGCGTCCTCAAAGAAGCGGATGGCTATCGCGTCCGGGAGATCGTCGCTGGCGGAGGCCAATTCGGCGACAAACGTGTCGCCGTCGATGTCGGCGATCGGATCAGTGACAGCGCCTTCTTCCGCCTGAACGGCGTGTTCGAAGATTCGGGGACCTACCGCCAGTTCGGCGACCTGACGCGCTACGGCGTCAATCCGACTGCCACCTTCCTCATCGACCCGCAGACGACGTTGAAGCTCTCATACGAGTACTTCCACGATCAGCGCTTTCCCGACCGAGGCATCCCCTCGCAGTTTGGCCGCCCCTACCGGTACCGTGACAACATTCGGACCTTCTTCGGCAATCCGAACGTAAACTTCACGAAGGTCGATGCGAACATCGCCACCGTTCAGCTGGACCACCAGTTCGACTCGGGTGTCGAGATGCACAGCCAGTTCCGGTTCGCGGACTACGACCGATACTACGTCAACACGCTTCCAGGCAGCGCCGTGAACGCCGCTGGGACCGCCGTGACGATCACCGGCTACCGCAACGAAACGCCGCGGACGAACTACTTCAGCCAGAACGATTTCACCTACAAATTCCTCACCGGCGACATCAAGCACACCCTCCTCGGTGGGTTCGAGCTCGGCTATCAAGAGGGACTGGCCTACAGGCAGTCCCTGTTCTTCGGGAACAGCCTTGCGAGCAGCGTCGTGGTCAATCCGCTCCGCCCGCTGACCTTCGCGCCGACCTCCCTACGCAACAACGGTACAACGGACTCGAACGCGCGGTACAGCCTCGGCCTCGCGGCCGTGTACGCCCAGGACCAGATCGATATCACCGACTGGCTGCAGCTCGTCGGCGGCCTGCGCTACGATCATTTCGACTTCGCCTCCACCGACCGGCGCACCCTGCTGACCAACAACCGCGTAGACGATCCGATCTCACCGCGCGCCGGTCTCGTGCTGAAGCCGCTGCCGAACCTCGCCCTCTACACGAGCTACAGCGTGTCTTACCTGCCCTCGTCGGGCGACCAGATCGGGAACTTCACACCGGGCTTGGTCATCGCCAAGCCGGAGCAGTTTGAAAACACCGAAGTCGGCATCAAGTACGACGTCAACCCGCGCTTCCAGCTCACGGCCGCGGCCTACAACCTGGACCGGTACAACCAGCGTCTGGCCGATCCCAACAATCCCGGCTTCTTCATCCTTTCCGGGAAGACCAACACCCAGGGCTTCGAGATCGGCGCCAACGGGTATGTCACCGATTGGTGGCAGATCGCGGGCGGCTACGCCTTCACCGATGCGCGCATCGCCAGCGCGACCTCGGCGACGATCGTGACCGGCAACACGGTCGGCTTGGTCCCGTTCAACGCCTTCACGCTATGGAACAAATTCGACCTGACGCGCGAATGTGCCGTCGGCGTCGGCATCCTCAATTACTCACACACCTTCGCCGCCTCCGACAACACGGTTCGGCTTCCAGGATACACCCGGATCGACTTGGGTCTGTTCTATAACATCAGCGAATCCGTCCGGGCACAGGTCAACATCGAAAACCTGTTCGATCGGCGGTACATTTCCACGGCGGACAACAACAACAACATCACGCCCGGCGCTCCCCGGACGATCAGGGCGCAGATCATCGCTCGGTTTTGAAAGCAGCAGATGACCTGAAGTGTTCCGGCAGCAAGGGTGTGGACTCTTCAAACGTGTGATAAGTCTCGGCGTCTTGGTGCGGTCCGCACGCGCCATGACGTTGGCACGCCGTAAGACTTGTCTGGCTGAGGCCGCATCTGCGGACGAGCTTTTCGGGTGGGACGGGCATTGGCGCGCTCGCCCGCTTGGTGCAGATCGTCCAGAGCTGCATCTCGATGCTGGCCCGTGACGGGGTGAGCCGGGCCGAGCTGGAAGGCGTAGCGCAAGTTGCGGTGCGGAGATGGGATGCCTGCACCTGAGGGACGCCGACTCGGCCGCTGAACCTGCTGCACAGTCCAAGCTGCTCGCAAACTACGACCACGTTGCCGTCGTGCCGCCGCGCGATCCCGCCGATCGCCGCGCTCCTGGCCGCCATCGCCCTCTCCTCATCCGACTGCCTGCTGCTCGCGTCGGATTAGTTTGAGCGCTATGGGCGATGCCGGCATGGGTGCGGCTGTCGCTCGAAGCCATCCGCAGATTTGAGCCGGGAAGAGCGAGCATGCCGAATACGTCTGGCCTAAATCGAACTTTGGGCAGCGCGATCGGTGTCATCGCACTGGTGTCGGTTCTGAGCAGCGGCGCTGTTCTCATCACGGGCAACCAGCTTCGGGATGCGACCGACGCCCGAAATCGCTCCAGTCAGCTGATCCGCGGGCTCGATAATTTCCGGACGGCCATGCTCAATCAGGAGACCGGGTTGCGCGGCTACCTGCTGACCGGGCGAGAGGCTAGTCTAGAACCGTACCGGGCTGGACGCTCGGCTTTGGACGAGGCCATCAGCAGCCTCAGAGGTATGATCGGCAACGATGCGGAGCGCATACGACTCCTAGCCGACGCCGTGTCGGCGGCTCGCAGCTGGCAGACCGATATCGGCGAGGCTGTGGTCCAAAAGGCAGCCGATCCGACGACGCGAGCTGAAGCGGTGCGCGTCGAGGCTGACGGGAAAGGCAAGCAGTTCTTCGACACATTGCGCGAGCGGCTGGCGGCTATCGAAACCCTTGAGGATGCCGTCCGTGTGACCTTGGTGGGGCGTGTCGCGCAGGCCCAACGTGACGAAAGCGTAGCCTTGTGGGGCGGCACCCTGCTCACGCTCCTGATCTGCGCGGGCATATGGATCGCAATCAATCGTCTGATCGTCCGCCCGCTCGTGCGCGTCATTGCGTTTATCGCGCAGGTTGGAGACGGCGACCTGTCGGGAAGGCTGGAGACAGGCGCGGGCGGCGAAGTCGGTCGCCTTGGCACGACGCTGAATGCGATGGTGGCCGGCCTCTCGGACCTCGCCAAGACCAACCGGGCCGCCACCGCCGACCTGAACGCCGCGGCGGCCGAGATCCGCGCCTCGGCCCAGGAGCAGGCGGCGTCGGTGGAACAGCAATTCGCGGCCGTGCAGGAGACCGCCGCTACCATGGATGAGATCAGCCAATCAGGCGCTCAAACGGCCAAACGCGCCACCGAAGTGATCGCCACCGCGCAGGCCACCGCCCAGACCTCCCGGCAGGGCCTGCGCGCCGTCTCCGACACCGCCAAGGCCATGGATGCGATCCGTGAGCAGGCCGAGGCGGTGGCCGGCAACATCGTCAGCCTGTCGGAGAAGACCCAGACGATCGGCGACATCATCGAGACGGTCAACGACATCTCGGAGCGCACGCATCTCCTCGCCCTCAACGCCGCGATCGAGGCGGCCGCGGCCGGCGAGAGCGGGCGCAGCTTCGCGGTGGTCGCCTCCGAGATGAAGCTGCTGGCTGATCAGGCCAAGGCGGCCACCGGGCAGGTGCGCGGGATCCTGGGCGAGATCCAGCGGGGCATCAACACCTCGGTGATGCTCACCGAGGAGGCGGTCAAGCGCGCCGCCGCCGGCAAGACCCGCTCGGACACGACGCAGCGGACCATCGAGGAGATCACCGCCAAAGTGGAGGAAAGCGCTCAGGTCTTCCAGCAGATCGTCGCCTCGACGAACCAGCAGCAGCTTGGGATCGAGCAGGTGATGGGGGCGCTCCAGAACATCCGGCAGGCGAGCCAGCAGACCGCGGCCGGCACGAGGCAGGTCGAATCCGCCTCGGCCAACCTCACGGAGCTGGCCCAGGCGCTGATAGCGCTGGCCGAACGCTACCGGCACTGACCCGTTCAGCATTCAAGCCGATCACTGACCTACTTCGTTTGGTCGGACCTGTCGGCGTAGGTGCGAGCCTGCGCGGCAAACAGGTCGATCTGCACAAGGCCCTGCTTGCTTGCGTTGATCGGGTCGGCCTTAGCATGGTCGCTCGGAACTATACCGGTTGGCTTCGACCCGGTCGGTCGACCAGCGGCACAGTCAATCGATCCCCCTGGTCGCGCGGGTCCGTGAGGTACCCTTGCAGAGATAAGGCAGCAGGAACCGGCTGAGGCGAACGCGACTTTCGCAATCGACTCAATCGGAGTGATAGCATGGCGACCGACACCACCCCGCGACCGCACCAGACCCGCAACGACACCGACTCGAATGCCAAGCAGGTGTCGGTACAAGCCCTCAACGCCCGGCTGGCAGACGGCATCGATCTCGCCCTGGCGGTCAAGCAGGCTCACTGGAACCTCAAGGGTCCCTCATTCATCGGCATCCACCTGATGCTGGACGGCTTTCGCGCCGAACTCGACGACCTCAACGACAAGGTCGCGGAGCGTGCGGTGCAGCTCGGCGCCACGGCGTTCGGCTCGACCCAGGCGGTCGCCGAGCAGACCAAGCTGCCAGCCTACCCGACCGGCATCTACGCCATCGCCGACCACGTGGCCGCGCTGATCGACGGTTATGCCGCCTACGCCAATGCGGTACGCAAGAACATCGACGAAACCGATGAGGCTGGCGATCCGGATACCGCCGACCTGTTTACTGAGATCTCGCGGGCGGTCGATAAGCAGCTCTGGTTCCTTGAGGCCCACGTTCAGGAGCCCACCGGCGAGATGCGCGACGGGAACAAGGCGAACTGAAAGGCCCTATCGGGATCCCGCAGCTTCATGGTCCACCTCCTCAATGGACCAGCAGGGATGATGGGTACTGCGGCGTCCTGTACAGGTGCAGGTGCCCAGCATTTTCTCGTCTTGCAGCATGCTGGCGATTGCTCGGTGGTGGCGAGCCAGCGTGCAGCAAATCGCGGCGTGAAGGCTGGAAGGCCAGCGCGAGCAATCCAGAGCTTGACGCGAGGCGCCAAGCCGGAGCTGAAGGCCGTAAAAGGCTGACCTTGGAGCGCACTGCTTCACTGATGTTGGCAGGAGCCGCTGCGCTGCCAATCACGCCGACGATAGCCGGCCTCAGTGCAACTTCGAGACATCCCTCGATGGCGCCGCCTCGGTCTCTCGCCCCTCTGGCAAGGATGAAGCGATCTGGCGACCAAGCTCAAGCATCAGCGCCTGCAGAAGCGGTTCAAGACGCGCAGCGGCGCCGGCCTCCAACTCGTGCATCAACTCCCACAACTCCAGCGCACGCTCGGCCATACGCTCTACTGGAGTTCCGATGGCCGCTGGGACTGCGAGGAAGCGCGACGCCCCTTCCTCTGTCCGCGTGTCGGTTACGTCTATGATGATCCCGCGCCCACGCATCCGGCCATTTTGATCGCGCTCGAAATGCCCGCGGGACAGTACCCAGCGAACAATGCCCGGCGCTGGCAGGATGCGGTGCTCCCACACGAACAGACCGCCTTCCTCATGCACTTGCCGCCGGCGCACTGTGTCTGCGGCGAGATCTTCTGGATGAAAGATCGATAGCAGGCGCCTGATTGAGATGCCTCGTGCGGCATCCGCAGAAGACAGCCCCAATATCTGGGCCATAACGACATCACCACGGATGCAGTCGCCTTCGACATCGCTCTCCCACAAGCCGATGTTGAGGCTGGTCAGCGGCAAAAGCGCTGAGGAGAACGTATCGTCCGGGGACCGACGCGGCATGCGCCAAACCAAGCTCCCGTAATCCGAGCACAACAACGAGAATGGCTTTTCGTTGCCGTGCAACCGAGATATACAGCGATACGATTACACGCGATAGCAGGCCCGACATGGGCGAACGTGATAAAGGTGATGGCCGCGAGTTCGGTCTCCCCGCGATTGATCAGGCCGCTGCCGCTCGCGAGCGTGAGCGCAAGCTGCGGGTGTTAAAGCGGCTCGGCGAGGCTCTTGGCCGTCCTGTCGAAGACTTTTACGAGCCGCTTGCTACGGCCGATACGTCTAAAGATAAGTCAGGCGACGGCAGATGACGGCTCATGCCTCTGCCTCTCTGCAGAGTGGTAGCCGTCTGCCTAGAACAGACTTGGTACGTCAGTTCATATGTTTGCGGCGCTCCCGTACTTCCTGCTGCGCGAGCTTGCGGCCAAGATCGAACAGAAGCGAATCAGCCAGTGCCTTCAAAACTGGGTCTTGCAACTCGACGATGGCCCGCTGAGCCGCCACGGCGTGGTCGACTGCCCGCTCCAGCGGCGTTGCCGTACCGTCAGCATTGGTCAAATCCTCGATGGTTTCGCCCGCTCGCAACTGCGTGATGTCAACAATGATGCCACGCCCGCTCAGCGGACGGCCCTTATGATCACAGTAGAAGCGGCTGCGCCCCAAAACCCACCGGGTCACACCATCCGCCGAGCAAACCCGATACTCCGCTACGTAGGAGCAACCCTCCTGGGCGTTCTGCAGGATCAACGCTAAAACGCGCTGCCGGTCTTCAGGATGAATGCCGGCGATAAAGCCGGACAGCGGCGTGCCTGCCTCCGCTTCATCAGGGTCAAGATTGAACAGCAAAGCTACGAAAGCGTCGGAGCGCGTCAAATCCGAGACGCAGTCCCATTCCCAGCTGCCGATCACGTCCAGAGCGTCGATGGCCCCCTGAAACGCCTGCGGACAGGTCTGACCCGCAACGGTCTTCGGCTTGGGCATCCCGGTCCCTGGTTCGACAAAAAAGCTGATCTGCGTAACAAAAAGAGCGGTACAACCTCAAGGCGAAGTTTTACAAATTGTGGCCACTGTTGCGTGCTAACAACTAGTAGGCGAGCCGAGGTTGTATAAGATTGAATACAAAATTATGGCACTATCGATGGGAGAAGGTTGTGGGCTCGAAGACACCTCCAACGGTAGGGGCCACGGCAGCAGAGGGCCTGGCGGGAAAGACCTGCGACCAGCAGCCGGAACCGCCGAGTTCGAAAACCTTAGCGCGGCTGCAGCAGATTGCTGGTGCACTCCAGCTGCCCCTGTCCGTGCTGTTCGACCTGCCCGAGCAACGGGACGCAGCGATCGAACGAATCGATCGGACTGCCGTCAGCACTCGCAACTTGAGCATTGAGTGTGTTGCACTGCTCCGCGCTTATAGTAGCGTGCGTGATCAGACCGAGCGACAGCGGCTCCTCAAACTTGTGCAGGACGCGGCCGAGCAAGCTTGAGCTTCCAGCCGCGGTTGATCTGAAGGCAAAGTACGTTTCTACCGTCTCGCCGGTCCAATCTTTGGCGTCAGACGCCTGACCGGTGTTTGTCAGGGGAGCCCAACGGCCGAAATGATCGTAGGGAGACGGTGTCGTGCGCTATCTAGCCGCCATGTCAGCTGGCACAGCCGCGGCCCGCACGTACTCCAAGCAGGACTGCCGGATCTTGGGATCGGAGATCGCCAAGAAAAGTCTCAGAAGCTCGAGTTCCTGTGACGTGGCTTGAAACGCCGCATCGCGGTGCTGAAACGCATCCTTGCGGAGCACATCTTCGCTGACGCCGAGCGTCTGCGCCACCCGCTTCAAAATGCGCTCGGTGCGATCCTCATTCATTGTGGTTACCCTTCTGAACGGAGTGCGAACCGCCCTCGATGTGCCTGGCTTGGAGAACAATCTTCTCTCAGATGGATATTTCATCCAAGCTTGCAATTCACGATTGCGGCAACTAACCACAGCTTGTCCTCGTCCTGTATGCGAGTAGACGAATCATTGCGGTACTTCTTCGCAGCGCGTGACTTCTCGTGCGGGTACTTGGACGCGCTGGATTGGACGAATGTTCTCGATAGCTCGAATGGATCCCGCCTTGCGCGCGGCCGGACTGATCGGCACGTGGAATACAAATGTCGCTGCGGGCCGCTCCATACTCGATGAAGGTGCAGCCGCCCTGTTGGCAGGCAATGGCGCTCTCGCAGGCCAGCCGCTTCCTCTCGAAGCGGCTCTCGCACGCACGCATCCGGAAGACCGCACGTGGATATTTGAACGCATCCGCCGCGTTCGGCAGACCGGTGGACCTTTCTCGGCCGAGTTCCGGATTCTATCGGAGGCCGACAAGGTCTGCTGGGTGCTTTGCCGCGGTTCGCTCGAACGCGACGAGACAGGCATCATGCGCGGCCGGGGCGCCTATATCGACACGACTGACGCACACAACAGCCCTTTCATTCCCGCTACCGCACTCAACCAGGATGGGGAAGACCCTCTGATCGTCGCTGCCGACCGCTGCATCGAAGTGCATACGGCCCTCGGGCAGGGCGAGCACGTTGATCTGCAGCAACTGTCCGAGACACTGCTGTTTGGGATCGGGCGCAGGCTGGCGCAGCGGGGATAGGCTGCCTCACGCGCGCTCCAGCCGGGCGAGGATCAGCGTGCCGGTTGCCGCGATGACGTTGCCGCGCCGGTGCCACGGCAGCACCATCGGTTTCGGCATCGTCGCCCTTCCGCCCCTGGCAAAGGCATGTCCGGCGCCGCGATCTCGCTGTCCTGATCAGTCCCGCGCCGCCATCTGGCCTAAGTGCCAGGTGGCCCTGCTCCTCCCGGGCAGTTAGGCAATCATCAATCACAGCGGGGGCGATATTCAACCCGGGGTTCAATTCCTGGTTGTATCAACGATTTCATTTACAAATACCGGTAGAGGATCCCGAACACTGGTATGAACGGGGCCTGGCCGTGTCGACTTCTGCACCTGCCCCCTTGGACGGGGGGCCAATCCGAACCATCGTCACCGACCTTGCCGCATCTCAGCGCGCGCTTCAGGCCTCTGAAATGCGCCTGCGCATGATCCTAGACCACATCGACCAAGGGCTTGTCATGACCGACGCGGATGATCGCGTCCGCGTCTACAACCGGCATGTCGCCGGCATGATGGGGGTGCCCGAGGATATGCTGAGCGATGGTGCTCGCTTCGCCGATGTCCGAGCCCACCAAGCGGCGCATGGCGCGTACTTTCACCTGCCCGAACACCTGGAGCGTTGGCTGGAGCACGGCGATCCACAGACCCGCGCCGATGATTACGAGCGCACGCGCGCGGACGGCACCGTGCTGCACATCCGCAGCCTGCCGCTCCCGGGCGGCGGCCTGGTGCGCACGTTCACCGACGTCACACAGCGCTACGCCGCGGAAGCCGCCGTGCGTGAGAGCGAGCGCCGCTTCCGGCTGCTCGCCGAGAACTCCAACGATGTCTTCGTGCTCGGCGACCTCGACATGCGTCGCCTCTATGTGTCGCCCGCCGTGCGCAGCATGCTCGGGTACGAACCAGAGGAGTTCGTCGGCAGCACACCGTTCGATTTCGCCCACCTTGACGATGCGTACATCTTCGCCGATCTATGGGCGAAAGCGCGGAACGAGCGGGACGGTCGGTTCATCGCGTGCATACGTTACCGCCACAAGGCTGGTCATTACCTCCGGATCGAGGCTTCGGTGAGCCTCGCGCGCGAGACCGACAGCGATCAGGTGATCGGCTACGTCGCGACCCTGCGCGATGTCACCACACGCCGTGAAGCGGAGGAGCGGGTCCGGCACATGGCGCTGCATGATGCGCTCACCGGTTTGCCCAACCGCACACTGTTCCGCGATCGGCTTGACCAAGCCATCGCTCACGCTGCCCGATCCGGAAATCCCTTCGCCGTGCTCGCCTGCGACCTCGACCGGTTCAAGGCCGTCAACGACAGCTTCGGCCACGCGACTGGTGACGCTCTGCTGCGCGTCGTCGCCGATCGCATGCAGGGGGTCATACGTCCCTACGACACCGTCGCTCGTCTTGGCGGCGATGAATTTGCCATCGTACTCACCTACCTCGACGAGCCGTGCTGGGCCATCCGCATCGCCGAACAGCTGATTGCGGTCGTGAGCGAGCCGATCGACCTCGATGGACAGATGGTGGAGGTCGGGGTCAGCATTGGGCTGACGCTTACGACGGAGCAAAATGCGACTGCGGACGAGTTGTTCAAGCGCGCCGATATAGCGCTGTACGAGGCCAAGGCTGCCGGCCGAAACACGTATCGCGAGTTTGAGATCGACGCAGGCGTCCGCATCGCCATGCGCGGCCAGCTTGGCCTCGACATGAAAGAGGCGATCCGACGCGGTGAGTTCCAGCTGGCTTACCAGCCGGTCGTGGATGCCGCGACTGGCGCAGTCGTCAGCTTCGAGGCGCTGATGCGCTGGTGCCATCCTACGCAGGGCGAGATCCCACCGGGAACCTTCATCCCGCTGGCTGAGGAGACCGGGTTGATCGTGCCGCTCGGCGTTTGGGCGTTGCAGGAGGCCTGTCGTGAGGCGATTCATTGGCCCGCCCACATCCACGTTGCAGTCAACGTCTCGGCGGTGCAGTTGCGGCGCGAGGGCTTGGAGGCATCGGTTCTGTCCGCATTGGCATCGAGCGGTCTGCCGGCGACACGGCTGAAGCTCGAGGTGACCGAAAGCGTGCTGATGCAGGACTCGGACACGGTACTGGCCTGCCTGCACCGCCTGCGCACCCTCGGTGTGCTTATCGCCCTGGACGACTTCGGTACCGGCTACTCGTCCCTCGGTTATCTGCGACGTTTCCCCTTCGATAAGATCAAGATCGACCAGGCATTTGTGCGCGACATTGCGGATCCGGATGCGGCCGCGATCGTGCGCGCAGTGGTCGGTATCGGCGAGCGGCTGGGCATGGGCATCGTTGCCGAGGGGATCGAGACGGTCGAGCAGCTAGACCTCGTGCGCCGCGAGGGCTGCACGTTGGTCCAAGGCTTCCTGTTCAGCCCGCCACTCCCCTCCCACGAGGCACGCAGGTACATGGAGGCTGCTCAAGGCAGGGCCGCCTGACCTATCGCTCGCTGGCCTAACGGGGAACTGGCTCCTCCGTCTGCCGTCACCGCAATGTGCCGTGGTCTGTTACGAGCGCGGCCGCCAGGATGGGGCGGAGAGTTACTACGACCGCTGAGCAAGGAAGCCGCATGCGGCTCAAATGCTGCGCTTGAAGGCGTCGTGGCGTCGGATCGCGATCAATCGCGTCTTGCCTCGATGCTCGCGCGCTTGACCACGGAACGCAACGCTGCGCTGCCTTCCAGCGCGAACCAAGATCTTAGCATATTGGTGGTTTGAGGCGTGTCACCGGGCCGCTCGCGGAAGAGATCGGCGTAGCGGGCCAACTCGCGCTCCACGAACATGTCGAGATAGACAGCGCCTCTGGTCCTTGCGAGCTCGGCGAGGGTGTCCTCCAGAACGCGTTGCATCATCTCGCCGACCATGGCCGAGACGTAGACCGCTTCCGCGCTGCCCTGTTCGAGCTCTTTCAACCACGCCTCCTATTCGCCTTGTGGCCCCCTCCTAAGCTTGACCGGAGGCCCGATGCAACGCTGGCTCTACGCGCTGGCGCTGGGGTGCAGTTCCGGCAGGTGGCATCCTAAACCGACCCTGCGGGTTTCCGTTCAGGGAGTAGGTCACCTACCCTCACAGGGAGACGTTCATGGCAACGGACAACAAGCGCGGCAACCGGGAGGCGAAGAAGCCCAAGGCGGCCAAGGTGAAGACTAACGCCTCGGCGCCATCGACCAAGGGTATGGTGACGGCCAAGCCCGCCTCGGGACCGAAGAAGTAGGACGCAGCGCGTCGTCTGGGCTAGCGGTTCGTCCAGTCCGTTTGCAGTCAAGCGCACCGGACGTGCCGCTGGCGCCGAGGAAACGCTAGCGCTGGCCTTCAGGGCGGCTGAACATCTCAATCCTTCATCGTCGCGATGATCCGGTCGATCGCGCGCACGCTTTCCTCGATGGCGCGCGTGTGGACCAGCATAATTGCTGCATCCTCGTTGCCTGCGTGATCGTCAGGCCACCAGCGGCCATCGTTCAGCTCACGCAGCAGTTCGCCGATACGTTCGTGCTGGCGTCTGAGCAGGGCAGCGGCGCCTTCGCAGGCTTCGTTCTCAGGCATGTCTCCGATCCCATTTTGGGCGAAGCATATGCCAGCTGCAAGACCGGTGTGAAAGGAGGAAGGCTCGGAACGTGCCCGAGCGCGTCGGGTTTCACACTGGCTCGCTCCGGTCTGGGGGATCAACCTGACGGCGGAGCCAAACACTAAGCTCCGTCATGCCGGCGCTGCCCCCACCCGACAGCCGCCTCACGCAGACAACCGCTCCAGCCTGGAAAGGCCGGCGTCTGTAATTTGCCATGTTGCAAACGTGCCGCCGAGATGAGGGCCGGCCCGTTCACCGAGCCATACGAGATCGCCCCGGCTCGCCAAGCCACTCAGGCGACTGTGATCACCCGGCCAAGCCCGATCCGCCTCGCGCTTGATGGAGATGTGCCCGTCCATAGCCTGGGCGGCTTTCGTAAGGAGGCGACGCTCGTGGTTGACCAGCATGGGCAATCTCCAGTGACGGGTAGGCCGCTACGCAGGCACTGCGTAGAAGCTTAGCCATTTAGAAACGTTTTGCAACGCAGCGGCCCGGGTCGGCTTGCGCTCTGGCTGTGGCGCGGCTTTTGATCCGATTGGCGCGCGGTCATTCACTCTACGCCCAAAATCAAACCGTGCCCTTTGAACGAAGCGGAAAGATGGAGGGCGCGTTTCGTGTCGCTGCGGCGGATCGAGCCGCGGGTCGGCATCGACGCCTGCGAACGGCGCTTCCACAGCCAACGTATCCTACTTATCGAGATCGCAGCGAGCAGGCAGGTTACGTCGGAGGGCGAGGCGCTCCTTGCATCCCACATCGCAAGCCTCAACCTGCTCCGCACCCGCCTAAAGAGCCGCTTGGCGGGTGCACCGACCAACACATGAGTATCGTCACGCCCCATTTCGAGGCTGCTATCGAAAGCTTGAGCCGTCGCATTGTGGAGGCCGAAATGCGTTCCACGGCAGCGGCAGGCGCGCTTTCCGTACTGATCCGGAGTGGGTTCGACACGTCGGAGGTTGAGCAACGGCTCAACGAGGAGATCGATAGGCTGTTGATCAGGCGCTGGTGGCTTTTGAAACTCCGCTACCCCAGCTGAACTGAGCATTCTCAATCCGGGATCCAACCCGGTGACCCTTGCTCCTTCACTGACTTCCGACCCAGACCACCGCGGGAGGGCAGTTCAGTTGAAACTCTGCCTTATTCGACAGCCGTCGATAAGCATTCCGCAAAGACGCACGCCCGTACCGCCATGCCGAATATTGACCATTGCTGCTGTTCTCTGCTCGGCATTGAATACGTAGACGGCGAATTCGCTTTGACAGCCCAGCGCCGATATGTTTTCTGATTGAAACAACGCATGGGTATTCGAGATATTCCGAGTTGTTAGAAATCAGAAGATGAACCCGATATATCATGAGGTGTCGTTGCGACGTGTAATAATAATGATATTAAAATGACGCAGCTTTTTTGTTCCGAGCCGCGTCCAAATTTGTATTAAAAAGTAAAATGTTAGCTCACCTTCTAATACCATCGAATTTTAGGTAAACGCCAAAGCAACTCTCGTTATTTGATCGAGGTTATTTGGTATTACGATTGCATAATATATATTCCTGCCGGGGATACGTATTGAATGCAGATAATTATCAGTTTTGTATCTAATCTTCACTTTAATACCGCAGAAGCTCCCAATAGGAGTATCTCGGTCCTACAGTAGATGCAACTGACAACTCTCACTTCGGTGGCAGTCGAAGCTATGCTCGCGAACATTCCATCATCTCTGTATCGGGCACTTGAAGCCCCTGTCGCATTCGAGGGGGTATTCGGCTGGTTCCGGTCCGGGGCGACTCGTCGCGGCGTGGTGCTGTGTGGAACGCTTGGGTTCGAGCAACTCTCGGCCTATCGGGCGTGGCGAGAATTGGCGGCCCAAATTGCCGATGCCGGCTGCGCAACGCTACGGTTTGACTTTCCCGGGGACGGGAATTCTGCAGACGTGGAGGTCATGCGCGCCGATATCTTGGTGGGGGCGATCGCGCGCGCAGTGGGCTATCTGCGCACGGAAGCTTGCGTGGACGAGATTGTTGTAGTCGGTCTTCGTCTCGGTGCGACGCTCGCAGCCTTGTCCGCTTCTTCGTGCGGCATCGACCGCCTCGTGCTCCTGGCTCCTTTTACGAGCGGTCACGCTTACCTGCGGGAGATGCGCCTGCGGTCACGGACGGTTGATCGTCTTTCGACTGATGAGCCGATTCCGCAACCACCTGGCGATGTCTTGCTTGGGGGCTTCCGATTGGGCCCAGCGCTGGTTGCCGATCTCTCGGCCGTCGATTTGATGGCGACCACACAGGCGCCAGCTCCAAACGTGCTGATCGTTGGGCCTGACACCGCACAGCTTTCTCGACACTATGAAGAGCTCGGCAGCCGTGTGACCTCTGCGCCGTTTGCCGGGCTCGCGCAGCTTTTGATCGGCGACCTGTTCTCCGAAACCCCGAAGGACACGTTCGAGGCCGTTGTCACCTACGCTTGCGCAGACGCCAAGCCGGCGTCCTCGGTGCCCCCTGCAGTTCGTGCCGCGGGAGCGATCGGCGGCGCAGGCTGGACTGAGGTACCCGCTCGGTTCGGGATGGGTCTTGTTGGAACGTTATGCCGTCCGGACCGCCCTGTCGCGAACGCACCGACGATCCTCTTCCTCGGGTCAGGTCGCAATGCGCGGTCCGGGCGTGGCCGCCAAATCGCTATCCTGGCGCGCCGACTTGCCCGGTCCGGCTTTCGGTCTCTCCGTTTCGATCTGCGTGGGATTGGAGACAGCCCAGATAGACCGGACGGTTCTTCCCCGCTCTACGCCCTGGATACAGTCGAAGATGTGCGCGCTGCACTGAATTATCTCGATGGATTATCGTCAGCACCTATATTGGTTGTTGGTCTTTGCAGCGGCGCATTTCTCGGCTTTCATGCCATTCATGGTGATCATCGGATAAAGTCAGCCATTTTATTCAATTTATATTGTTTTGACTGGAACCCATTATACGATGTGGAGACCAAGATACGAAACCCTTATTGGGGCGTTAGTGGCTACGCAAATGAAGCTAAAAAGGCCGCATCTTGGTTCGCATTGCTTCGTGACCCCAGAAGGATTGCAGCTATCACGGCAAAGCTCGTTCGATTGGCCGGTCGCAGTTTGAAAAAATTTGCGTCCGTTCCGTTCAAAGCTGTATATGCCGAGAATACAGTTGCTGGCCGCATCGGTAATATCAGGCTGCGTGGCGCCGGCTTGACCCTGGTGTTCAGTCCGAATGAGCCGGGGCTAACGGAGGTGCACGCAAAACTCGGGCGCACGCCATCGGAGGTCGAAAGAAAACTCGGACGACCGCTCGTTATGATTGAGCAGGCCGACCATAATCTCACCGTCGACGGAACGCTCGATAAGTTTTACGAAATAATATTAGAGTCTATCAAATGTGTGTGCGAGAAAGCCGCAAAGAGTAACGAAGACGAAATCAAATCTCTTAGATATTCACTGGGATTTTAAGGGCAATCACGCTCACGAAGCCGGGGTCATGCGGCTTTCCGGGCGCTACGCTCTGACAACCAGCACCTCCACCGGCCTCGTGTAGAAGCCGGCCGGTCCTTCCATCATCACGCGTTGCGGGCCGGGCTGGCCTATCGGCGTGCTTTGGCTTTCCGGGCCGCGAAGCGTGCATCGCGCGCGGCCTTCTGCTCGGCGGCCAGC
>NZ_JALNUL010000048.1:0-28412 GCF_026540775.1 Methylobacterium sp. GC_Met_3 | reverse complement strand
CTTCTGCCGGCGCGCCTCGCCCGCGCCGAGGCGCAGGGTCCCGCCGAGGGTGCGGGCGCCCTCGCGCCGAAGCCCGGGACGCGGGTGGCCGCCTTCCTAGAGATCCACCCGGACGGCACCATCAAGCTACTCAGCCCCTTCGTGGAGGGCGGCCAGGGCATCGCCACCGGCATGGCGCAGATCGTCGGCGAGGAACTCGACGTGCCGCCCTCACGCTTCGTCGTGGAATGCGCGCCGCCCGGCCCGGACTACGCCGTCGTCAACGGGATCCGCATGACCGGCGGCAGCTTCTCGACCCGATCGAGCTACGAGACCATGCGCCGCCTCGGCGCGACCGCCCGAGACCTGATGATCCGCGCGGCGGCGGCCAAACTCAAGGTGCAGGACAGCGACCTCACCACGCGCGACGGGGTGGTGCTGCACGCGGCCACGAACCGCTCACTCACTTACGGCGACCTCGCGGCCGACGCCCTGAAGCTCAAGCCGAACGAATCCGTCCCCCTGCGCGATCCGGCGACGTTCCGCTACATCCGCCAGCCCGTTCCCCGGATCGACGTGCGCGACAAGTCCACGGGCCGGGCGATCTACGCCATCGATCAGAAGGTCGAGGGCATGCTGTACGCCGCCGTGCAGCACGCGCCGCGCCTCGGCACGGATCCGATGACCCTCGCCAACGAGGCCGAGGTGAAGGCGATGCCGGGCGTCCATTCGGTCCACCGCCTGTCGGGCGCAGTGGCGGTGGCCGCCGACAGCTGGTGGCGGGCGCGCAAGGCCGTCGAGGCGCTGACGGTCGAATGGTCGGCGGGCAAGCCCAGCGGCATCGACACGGTCGCGGCGGATTTCTCGTCCGAGGGGATGCTCGCGGCCCTCAAGGCCTCGGCCGAACCGGGCCATGTGGCCGAGGCGAAGGGCGATGTCGCCGCCGCCTTCGCCAAAGCCGCCAAGGTGGTGGAGGCCGATTACGAGGCCCCCTACCTCGCCCACGGGCAGCTGGAACCGCCCTCCGCCATCGCGCGCTTCGACAGCGACGGCACCCTCGACGTCTGGCTCTCGAACCAGATGCCGGAGGTGTTCCAGGCGGTCTCGGCGAAGGTGGCCGGGCTGCAGCCGGCCCAGGTCCGCATCCACTCGCCGATGCTCGGCGGCTTCTTCGGCCGCCATTTCACCTACGATGCGGGCAACCCGTTCCCGCAGGCGATCCTGCTCGCCAAGGCCACCGGCCGCCCGGTGAAGGTGCTGTGGTCGCGGGAGGAGGAATTCGCCCGCGACGCCGTGCGCCCGCTGAGCTTCAGCCGCTTCCGCGCCGCCCTCGATCGGGCGGGGCAGCCGACGGCGCTCGAGGTACGGACGGTGGGGGAAGGCCCGATCGGCCGCTACTTCAGCATGATGATGCAGACCCCCGTCGACCCGTCCGCGGTCGAGGGCATCGTCGAAAAGCCCTACGCGGTGCCGAACAGGCGCATGATCTTCACGAAGGTCGCCCACCCGGTGAACATCGCCTTCTGGCGCTCCGTCGGCCACTCGATGAACGACGCGTTCTACGAGAGCTTCCTCGACGAGATCGCCCAGGCCGGCGGGCAGGATCCGTTCGCGCTGCGCATGGCGCTCCTCCAGGGCAGCGCCCGGCACCGCACGCTGCTCTCGGCGGTGGCGGAGCTGTCCGGTGGCTGGCAGCGCGGGCCCTACCGCACGGACGATGGAATGCGCGCCCGGGGCATCGCCATGGCCTCGCCCTTCGGATCGGAGACCGCGACCATCGCGGAGGTCTCGGTGGAGGGCGGCGAGGCCCGCGTCCACAACCTCTGGATCGCGTTCGACCCTGGCAGCATCGTGAACCCGGCCATCGTCAAGGCGCAGGTGGAGTCGGCGGCTGCGCTCGGCCTGTCCTCGGTCCTGTTCGAGCAGATCGTCTACCGCGACGGCGTGCGGCAATCGCGGAACTACGACACCTATCCGATCCTGCGCCGCGAGCACATGCCGAAGGTCCACGTCCGCATCGTCGAGAGCGGCGCGCCGATGGGCGGCGTCGGCGAGCCGGGCCTGCCGGGCGTGCCGCCCGCGGTTCTCAACGCCATCGCGGCGCTCACCGGCCAGCGGATCCGCGCGTTGCCGGTGGCCAACGCGAAACTCTCAGCCGCCTGACGCGGGATCCGCCATGGCAGAGCACACAGGCACGGCGCTCGCGACGGGCGCCTCCTCGGGTAAGATCGTGTCGATCCCGTCGATACCTGAGACCGCATTCGGGCAGGCTATCGAGGCCGCCCGGTTCCACCTCGACCCGAACCCGTCCCGCCGGATGTCGGCCATCCGATACGGTCTCGGCTGACAGTACTGGCCTACGGGATCTGCGTGGAGGACGAAGGATCGATGCTGCAGGTCGTCGCGGAAGAGCAAGGCACGTCGGCCTCCGAAGCCACCCTGACCGCCCACCGCCCGCCGGAGCGATCGAAGGGTCCGGGCGGCTGGCGGCAGGTCGAGGCCCTGCCCGTCGGCCTGTTCGCGGCGGTGATGGGCTTGACCGGCCTGAGCATCGCCTGGACGCTGGCGCACGCCCGGTACGGTGTCCCCCTCTGGCTCGGCGGGGCCATCGGGCTGATCGCCTGCGCCACCTTCGTCGCCGTGGCGACGGGCTACGCCGCCAAGGCCGTCATCGCCGGCCCGGCGGTGCGGGCCGAGTTCCGCCATCCCATCGCCGGCAACCTGTTCGGCACGCCGCTGATCAGCCTGCTCCTCCTGTCGATCCCCGTGGCGCCCCTGAGCCTCACCCTTGCGCGCCTGCTCTGGATCGCCGGCGCCCTCGGCATGACGGTGTTCGCGTGGTGGGTCGTGACCCGATGGCTCAGCGACCGGCAGCAGGCCGCGCATGCCACGCCGGCCTGGATCGTGCCGGTGGTCGGCCTCCTCGACGTGCCTCTCGCCGTTCCGGTGCTCGGCCTGCCGCCGATGCAGGGCGAGATGGTCTTCGCGCTGGCCGTGGGGCTGTTCTTCGCCGTGCCCCTGACCACGATGATCCTGTCGCGCCTGCTGTTCGAGACGCCGCTTCCCCCCGCCCTGCAGCCGTCGCTTCTGATCCTCGTCGCGCCCTCCGCCGTCGGCTGCTCGGCCTATCTCGCCACGACGGGCACGGTGGATCTCTTCGCGGTGGCCCTGTTCTCGATCGCACTGTTCCTCCTCGCCGTGCTGCTGCCGAAGCTCGCTCGGCTCGGTTGGAGCTGCCCGTTCCGCGTATCGTGGTGGGGCGTGAGCTTTCCACTCGCCGCAGCAGCGGTCGCAGCCTTGCGGATCGCGACGGCGCAACCGGGGCTGGGGATCGACAGCCTCGCCCTCGCCCTGCTTGCGCTCGCAACGGCGGTGATCGCTTGGCTGCTCGCCCGAACCCTGCTCGGCTTCCTTCAAGGGGAATTGCGCACGCTGGCGCAGTGATATGCAATGGCCACAGGTTGTCCCTGATCCACGACGAAGGATTTGAACATCCGCTTTCGAGAAGATGCCAGAACTGACGATGCCGCCGCGAAGGGCGTAGACCCGAACGACAGGTTTTGCACGCGCCGGCGATCCGGCATCGCGTAGTTCGACCGTGAGTGACCTGTCCGCTTCGGAGCAGGAGCGCTAAAAAGCTGACGGCCCACCCTCGACGTCATGCGATTACGACGCGTCGTCTCGCGAGATTGGGTGGCGGACGAGTCTGGGAGGAACACCAGATCCGCTGCAAGGCAACGGCGCAGGCCCGGTCGTCCGAGGTTACGCCTGTAACCCTATCGCCGATCGGCGAAACGCTGCGGTCATACGCCGGGCGCAGACCCCCCGGCATGAGCAGAGATCGTCGTTCACCGCCCCGGCACGGAACCGTGCGGCGCGCGCGACCGAACAGAATCTGCTCTGTCGCCGTCACGGGTCCCGCATGAAAATCCTCTTTGCCGCTACGCCGGCCGCCGGCCACCTGAATCCGCTGCTGGCTATCGCGCGCATGGCCCTGGCGCGCGGCGACGAGGCGCTGGTGGCCACGGCCGGATACCTCCGTCCGTCCGTCGAAAGGTCCGGCGCACGCTTCCTGCCGCTTGCCGCCGGCGCCGACATTGACTTCACGCGGATCGAGGACGTGTTGCCCGAGCGCGCAAGTCTCCCCCCAGGCCCGGAGCAGCTCCGCTACAATTTCGAGCGGATCTTCCTCGACCCGATGCCGCCGCAGGCCGAGACGCTGCGCAGGATCATCGCGTCCGAACGTCCCGACATCATAGTCGTCGACGATCTGTTCTTCGGCGCGACGGCCATGTTCCTGGATGCGGGGACGCCCCGGCCACCGATCGTCGCCTGCAGCATCACGATCATGGTGGCCGACAGGCCGGACGGAGCTCCCACCATGATCGGGTTGCCGCCGGCCCGCGACGCGGCGGCAAGTGCGGCATACGCGGCCATCGCGATCGAAGCCGACCGTGTCTTCGGTGCGCCGGTCCGCGCTTACGCGGATGCCAAACTCGCCGGGATGGGCCTGCCGCCGTTGCCGTGCTCGGTGCTGCATTCGCGCCATCTCATGGCCGACGCCTTCCTTCAGACGACCGTACCGGCGTTCGAGTACGATTTCGGGGGCCTGCCCGATCACGTCCGGTTCGTCGGCGCTTTGCCCCCTCCCCCGCAGCGGGACGCCGCCTTGCCGGACTGGTGGGGCGAACTCGACGGGTCCAAGCCGGTCGTGCTCGTGACCCAGGGGACGGTCGCCAACGCCGATTTCGGCGAACTGATCGAGCCGACCCTATCGGCGCTCGGCACGCGCGACGACCTGCTGGTGCTCGTCACCACCGGCTTCCGACCGATCGGGAACGTGCGCGGACCGATCCCGAGGAACGCCCGGCTTGCGGAGTTCCTCGATTTCGCGGTGCTCCTGCCCAAGGTCGACGTGCTGGTCACCAATGGCGGTTACGGGACTGTGCAGCTGGCGCTTCAAGCCGGCGTCCCGATCGTGGCGGCGGGGCGCACCGAGGACAAGGCCGAGGTCGGCGCCCGGGTGGCGTGGTCGGGCGTCGGCATCGAGATCCCGTCGCAGCGGCCAGAGGCTCGCGACCTGCGCGCGGCGGTCGATCGGGTTCTGGCCGAGCCGTCCTTCGCCGAGCGCGCGCGGGCGATCGCGGCGGATATGGCGGCGATCGATACGCCGGCGGTGATCCTCGGAACGCTGGACCGCCTCGTCGCCGGATCCAACGCGGCCTGATCCGTTCCGGGATTGCAGGCACCACGAGACATCGTCTCACCGCCTGACGGGGGCCGCCGGCCACGCCAAAGCGGCGATCGAAGGCCCGTGAGCCCACCAGAGCCGGAATGTCGCCCGTTCGGGACCCGGCATCCCGGCGCGCGGCCTGCCCCACGGACCGATGGTGCTGCGGTTGCATGCGCGACGGCGGGCCGCCCCGTTTCCCCGACGGCTGACCGGAAGCGCCCAGAGGCGACCGCGCGGCACCCGTCGGCTCTCCCCCGTCGATCATCCTCCCGCACGCTCTTAGCGACGGCTTCGACGCCGGCCCTCGGCCGGTGCATCTCGGCCTCAATGCCGGGTCGTATGGACGATCAGCAACCCGCGCGTCTTGCCCGAGGTGCCGTCGCGCGTCGCGACGGCGCGCCACAGGCGCTCGGTGCCGACCAGGAACGGCCGGTAGTCGCCATTGACATCGCCGACGAAGACGAGGTCCGCGTCCGGCAGATATCCGAGGATCGGCGAGAAATGTCCGGCGCCACGGCCGAAGAGGGGACCGCGATGGAAGTTGACGATCAGCCGCGTGTCGGGGTCGTTGCCGCTCTTCATCAGATCGCGGAACGCCGGCAACGTAAGATCGCGCACGACATCGACCGGGTGGTCGAGTCGCCTTCGGATCAGGTCGCCCAGCTCGTCCAGGGTCAGCCCGTTCACGAGCACGCCGAACCAGGGCTGGAACGCCGTCCCCCGGAGCACGTCGGCTTGCGAAAAGTCGACACCGAGGGAGCGGAGCAGGTTCGCCACCGTCGCCGGACCGCAGAAGCTCGGATTGCTCTGGTACTCGTAAGGTCGTCTCCGGTACGCCGCCGCCACCGGTAGCGCCCAGGCCCGCGCCAGCAGCGCAGGGTCATGGAAGTCCGGTCGCGTCTCGATCGACGTGACGGACGCATAGGCGTTCGGCCTCAGGAGACGCGGACCGACGCTGGCTGCGCCAGCCAGTCCGGCCAGAAGAACGGCCGATCCGAGGAAGGCGGCCAGACGGCGCTTCCAGACCCGGCCTCGACGAACCTGTTCGGCCATCATGCGAAAGAATCCCGGTCCCGGTGAGAATGCGCCCGGCCGCTACGGGGCCAACGCGATGGCGAACAGGCGCAGGACGACACGGGCGCCGCGCACGGGCTGAACGGCGACGATCCTCGCCTCGCCGGACGTCGCCGACCGCACCACGGCTTCCGAGGCGATGCAGTCGCAGGCCGTGGTGCGGGTCATCTGCTCCAGGCGGCGGGCCACGTTGACGGTGTCGCCCACCGCGGTGAACTCGACGCGCTCCGCCCCGATTGTGCCGACGAAAACCGGGCCGCGGTGAAGGCCGACCCCGATGCGCACCGGCGGCAGACCCGCCTGCGCCCGCTCACGACTCCAGGCCAGCATCGTGGCTGTCAGCGCGCGGGCCGCCGCGACGGCGCAATCCGTATCGTCGGGGGCCGGGCGCGGCACGCCGAAGACGGCCATGACCTCGTCGCCGACGAATTTGTCGACGAGGCCGCCCGCCGCCTCGATCGCCCGCGCAGCGCGCTGGCGGAATTCGGCGAGGAACGCCGCGACTTCGCCCGGCGAAAGGGTTTCACAGAGTCCGGTGAAGTCGCGGATGTCGGCGAACAGCACCGTCGCCTCCTGCTCCCAGCCGGCGCGCAGGGTGACGGCGTCGGTTTCGGCCACCAACCGGGCGACCGCCGGCGCCGCCAGACGCGCGAGGTTGTCCCGGTGTCGGGTCACGATCCGCGCGGCGGAGCGCAGGTGCCGCACCTGCAGCGCGAGCGACGTGAGGGCGAGCCCGGCGAGGCCGAGGGTGATGGGTTCCGACCCGGTCGCGGTCGCGAATCCCATCAGCAACGGCGCGGGCGCCGCGGCGAGGAGCGCGTTGCCACACGCTGCGGCTGCGCGGCGGCGGACAGCCTGGGCCAGCTCGGCCGCACGGTGCGGCCGGCCGAGCCAGGACGCCGGGTCCGCCCCCGCGGCGCTGACGTCGGGGAGGCGTATCGCCGACATCAGCAGCCCGAGCAGATGCGGTTGATGATGCGTTGCGCCCGGAGGTGCTCGCGCTCGACCGTGGGTGAGCGGAGGTCCCGGATCGTCCGGTACGGGGGCGGGAGCGACCGTGCGGTGGGGCTCGGCACGTCTGATTGTGCGAAGCGCGGGACCGGTTGCGACCGAACGGCGGTCGGGACCGCGAGGGTCAGGAGAAATGCTCCCGCCGCGCCTGCGAGAGTTCTTGTTGGGCCTGAAATCATGATCGTCTGCTCCGGTGCGTGGAGCTTCAGGATTAAGGTTCGGGGATTGCGCCGTGATTTCGGAAAATCGGAAAGCTATGACAGCGGACATCTCGATGCGTAATCCGATTGCCTGTGGCGTCGGCCGGAAAATCTGACTTTCGGTCGAAGACAACCTGCTTATCTTCGAGTAGCACCCGGCCCAGCAGGCCGGGTGCCGTTGGGCGCGCTGTGGAACGGCGGCCTGTTCCGCGGCAACTCCTGGGTTGATCCGATGCCCGATCAGGCGGCGACCTGCAGCGGACCGATGCGCCGGATGCCGCTGTGGCCGTGGAGGACCGGCATCGCGCCCGCCAGGCGCAGGTTTGGCGCGAGGCGCATCAGGGCGGCCAGTCCTTCCTCCAGCTCGATCCGGGCCAGGGCCTCGCCGATGCACCGGTGTGCGCCGCCGCCGAAGATCGGATGCAGGCGCGGAAGGTCGGTCCGGCGGATGTCGAACGTGTCCGGGTTCTGAAAGGCCGCCGGGTCCCGCAGTGCCGACAGCGTCGAGAGCATGATCAGGCTTCCGGCCGGCACGACCGATCCGTCGAGGTCGATCGCCTCCCGGGCGACCCGCCCCGCGGAGCCGACGCTCGGCTCGTAGCGGAGCGATTCCGCCACGGCGGCCGGGATGAGAGCCGGATCGCGGCGCACCGCCGCCCATTGCTCCGAATGTTGCAGCAGCAGCGCCGCCTGCATGGCGCCCGCGACCCGGGTCGTGTCGGTGCCGCCGATGATCATCTGAACGAGCTGGACGACCACCTCCTCGGGGGTGAGATCGCCCGCCGCCTCGGCCTCCGCGAGGAAGCGCGAGAGGAAATCGTCCTGCGGTGCCGACCGGCGCGCCTCGAGGATCGCGCGCACGTAATCCTGGAGCGCGACCGCCGCCGCTTCGAGGTCGGGGATGTCGTCCGGTCCGAAGGTGAAGCTCAGCACCCGGGAGACTTCGTAGGCCAAGTGCGTGAAGCGGGGGATGTCCTCATGCGGCAGACCGAGGACGTCGGCGATGGTCTGGGCCGGAATCTGCGCGGTGTAACGCGCCACGAGGTCCACCTCCCCGTCTGGTAGCCAGTCCCGGACGAGGCTCTCCGCTGCCGCGCGGATCCGGAGGCGCAGGCCTTCGATCATCCGGGCCCCGAAGGTCCGGGTGAAGGGCGAGCGGCGCCGACGATGGGCGGCGCCATTGGCAGTCAGCATCCCGTGCGCGAAGATGTCGAAGAGCCTGCCCTCCGGGATTCCGCGCGTCTCGGGGTAGAGCGTCTCGGTCGCCTGCACGCGCGGATCGCGCATCAGCCGATCGACGTCCCCGGCCCGGAGGATGACGAAGCCCGCGACCTCGTGGCCGACCACCGGCAGCCGGGGGCGCCAGGTGCGGAACACCCCGTGTGGATCGGCCTCCAGTTCGGCGACCGTCAGCGTCGGGATGGGTCCGGGCGGCTCCAGCGAGCCGGCCTGCCGCGTCCAAACTTCGGTTCCATCCATCGCCATAGCCTCGCTGCTGCTGTGCGCGAGGAGCCTCGAAGGCCGGAGCTACACGATCATGTCGGACGTGGCGCCGACGGTTACCGTTATAACATGCGGCCCGCCGGGGCGTCCGCTGCGTGCGCAACGACACGTCCGGCGCGCAGCCGATGCGCGCGTCGAAGGTCTTGAAATCGCACAGTAACCTGTCCGATCGAAAACGACTCCGCTTCACGGGAGAGATCCTCATGCGGACAGAGCAGGCGGACCACGACATCTTCGAGACGTTGCTGAGGCGCACGATCACCGAGTCCGTGATCAAGGGGCTCGATCACGGGATCTCCGGCGCGACGGATCTCGCCACGCGCCTGCGGCACTACGCGTGGCGGGCACGCCAGGAGCAGCTGAGCCCACAGACCCTCCAGGTCATCGCGTCGGCACGGCGTCTCCTGGGGGACCGGCCGGGGACGCCGCTCGCTTCGTGACACGGCCTCGTGCTGCCGGGCGGCATCTGTCCCGGACGCCGCCACGAACATACGCATCACGCCGCGGGACGGCGTGCGCCGCTTATTCGGCCCTTGCCTTCAAGCCCACGGCCAGGAACCGCTCGATCATCGCGTTGACCTGATCGGCCACCTCGAGCGTGTTGAAATGTCCCGCGAGCAGCGTCTTGGCGGTGACGAGGTGCGGGCAGAGCTCGCGCAGCCGGTCGAGATTCCGCGCCGCCTCGACCAGGGCTACGTCCGCCGCGATGTACGCCATGGGGATCCGGCAGGCGCGCGCGGCCGGGACGGGGTCGTGGTGCAGCACCATGCTCCGCAGCGCCGCGTAGGCCACGTGCTGCGGCGTCTGCTCGGCCGGGCCGCGGATGAACGTGTCGAAGAGCGCCTGCCGGCGCACCGGATCGTCGTAGTCGCAGCCGATCGCCCAGGCCATGTCGCGCACGACACGCCGGTAGTCCGGGCCGCCCACGCCTGCCAGCAGACCTTCGATCTCGGCGCTGCCCGCACCGCCGGGCGACGGCAGGACGATCGTGTCGATCATCACGAGGCCGGCGGCGAGGTCGGGATGGCGGCCGCACAGCTCCAGGGCCACCGCGCCGCCGAGGCTGTGACCGATGACGAGTGGCTTGGCCAGGTCCAGGGTCCGGCACTGCCACGCGATGTCGTCGGCGAAGCCCTCCATCGTGTAGTCCCCCGCGGGCGCGTCGCTGGCGCCGTGGCCGCGCAGGTCGACCGCCACCACGCGGCGCGTCCGCGCGAAATGCGCGATCTGCGGGGTGAAGATGCCGTGATCGCCGGTCCAGCCGTTGATCAGAAGCAGCGGATGCCCCTGAGGCGTGATGGGTCCGGCCTCGATATGGGCGAGCCGGGTGCCGTCGCGGGTCAGGTGGACGGGCTGCCACGGGGGTGGGTCGAAGATCATACGGGTTCTCCATGTCGCTGGGAGGGGAAGGGGGACGCGGACGGACGGGCGGCGAGGCGCACGAGGCCAGCGAAGGCCGCGATCGCCGCGAGGCAGCCGCCGAGCATCACGACGGCCATCGACAGGGCGGAGCGCCCGTTGAAAAACCGGGCGACGAGGTCGCTGGCGACGGCCGCCCCGACCATCTGCAGGCAGATCGCGATGGCGCCGGCGGTGCCGGCGGCCTCGGGGGCCACCTCCGTCGCGCCGTGGATGGCGTTCGGCGAGACGAGGCCGAAGGCGAGACCCATGCCGGCCATCGCGGTGATCACCGGCACCGCTGAGGGCGTGAGGACCAGCGCATCGACGAGGAGCATCGCCGCCAGGAGTGTCGCCCCGACGAGCCCGGCGCCGATCACCCGGTGGGAAGTGATGCCCCGGGCGACGAGGCGGCTGTTCAGGGCGGCCCCGGCCATCACAGACAGGGAACTCGACCCGAAGATGAGCCCGTAGGCCGACGGGCTGAACCCAAGGGCGCTGATGAACACAAGCGCAGAGCCCGTGATGTAGGCGAAGACCGCACCCGCCGCCGCGGCGTTGCACAGGGCGTGGCCGAGGAAGCCCCGGTTCGCCAGGATCTCGACATAGCCGCCCAGGATCCCGGCCGGCGGCGGACCGGGAGAACGGCGCAGGGTCTCGTCGATCTGCGGGATCGCCACTAGGGTCACCAGGGCGGCGGCGGCTGGCGCGGCGTGGATCAGGCGCCAGCCGCCGACATCCATCAGGCCGGCCCCCAGCGTCGGGGCGACCATCGGCACCACGTTGACGGTCAGGACGACGAACGACATCCGGGCGCGCGCCGCCTCGCCGGTGAACAGATCGCGCACCATCGCGAAAACCGCCATGCCGGGACCGGCCGCGCCGATTCCCTGGACGGCCCGGAACAGCAGGAAATACGGCAGCGTCCGTGAAGCGGCGCAGCCGAGGCTGCCTCCGATCAGCAGGAGGCAGCCGCATACGATCGCCGGCCGGCGGCCGAGCCGGTCCGAGACCGGCCCGTAGACCGGGAGCGCGGCCCCGAGCCCGAGCAGGTAGACGGCCATGGCCGCGCCCATCGCGGCGGTCGGGACGTGCAGCGCCGCCGCCGTCTCCGACAGGCTCGGCAGGATCATGTCGATCCCGAAGGTCGGGAGCGCCGCGAGCAGACCGAGCAGCGCCGAGAAGGCCCGTGAATCGGGGTGTATGCGGAGCCACGCCGGCATGGCGATCCCCCTCACGCCCAAAGCCGAGCTCCGCCTCGGGATGCGGCATCCCGGTGCGCGGCGACCATCGCGGCGATCTCGCGGACGAGCCCGCCCGCGTTGAGATCGGCCTGAACGGCGGCACCGAGGGTCCCGGCGGACGTGCGGAAGCCCGGTTCCACCAGGAGCCGGCGGGCCGCCGCCGCGATCGCGTCCGTGCTCGCCGTCGCGGGCAGGCGCAGGCCGGCGCCGCGCAGCGCGATCCGGGCGGCGTTGTCGGCTTGGTCCCGGGCGAGCGGGATCACCAGCAGCGGCACGCCGTGCAGCAGCGCGCGACTGACGGTCCCGTGGCCACCCTGGCAGATCACCAGGTCGGCCTCGGTCATGAGGGCGTCGTGGGAGGCGGTCGCCACGACGCGGAGGGTGTCGGGGGCGTCCAGGTCCCCGGCCTCGACGTTCGGGCCGGTGGTCACGATGGTCTCGGCCTCGAGTGTCCCGACGGCGCAAACGATCCGCCGGAGGAGGTCGGTCTGGTTCTGGGCACCGGTGCTGCCGGCGACGAGGATGCGCGGCCGGCCCGCCCCGGACCACAGGGTCCGGGCGCCCCGCGACCAGACCGGCTCGTCGAGCAGGGGGCCGATGTAGCGGTAATTGGCGGGGAGCGTCGCCCCGTCGAAGTCGAAGGCTCGGCTGACCGCCAACAGGACCCGCTCGGCCCGATCGTAATGCGCGAAGGCGCTGGCGACCGGCGGAAGCCCGAAAGCACGCCGTGCGGCGTTGAGCGCCGGCCGGCTGCACTCCATCGCCAGAACGATCGCGTCGGTTGCCGCATCGACTGCGGCCCGCTCCGCTTCGGTCCGCGGCGGCGTCAGGCCGCTCGCCGCGGGGGGCATGCCGGGGAGCGGGCGAATGCTGATATGCGGCGACAGGACGGCGTGCGGGATGCCGGCCGCCTCGGCGGCCAGGGCGCAGCCGACCAGCAGGTCGATGCTGAGGACCGCGTCGGTCGGGAGGCGACGGATCTCGTCGAGCGTGTCCGCGGCGTAGGCGCCTGCCGGGGCGAACATCGCTTGGCGCAGCCAATCGGCCAGATCCGAGAAATCGACCGGATCGGCCTTCTGTCCGGTCGGGGCCCGGCGCCACCCGATGAACGGGAAGCCCGCCGCATCGACCTCGGCGCTCATGGCCGGATCGGCCATGATGCGCGGTCGGTGCCCGGCCCGGTGCAATTGCCGGGCTGCCGTGAGCACAGGGCTGAGATTGCCCGTGGTTCCCCACGAGATGCACAGGACGTCGAGCGACATGGTGGGTTTCCCAGTCTGATCGCGCGAGAGCGCAGTATTCAGGTGTGATGAGGGCTTTGGCGGCCTACGGGCGCGGCTGTGCGGCTTCAGAGGGCGAAACGCCTGCAGCGTACCGGCTCGAACAGAGCGTTGGCCGGATGGATGGCGATCGCCGCCAGTCTAATCCTGATTTTTTCGGTTCGGGTCGTGCAGAAAGTCGATGTAATCTGGGTGGATATTGTGGAGACAGCCGCCGTAGGCGAAGCTGACCACAAAAACCTCAAGCCATCGGCCGACGAGACCGTTGCGGGCTGGTCGGCATGCTGGGGACGAAGCTGGGTCCGTCGGCGGTCGCCCTCGAGCGGGCGTCCCAGCAGGTTCATGGGGAGACACGCAGCGCCCAGATCTGAACAGTCGAAACCGTCTGCGGCGGAGCGTTCGTCGCTCGGCAATTGCGGCACCCGTCATGTTTACCTCTCGCATTGAGCAGTATGACTGTGATGCTCCCTAATTACGCTGCCATGTCGTCCTGTATGACTTTCTGTTACAATCGTAATGCGACCCTATTGAGCTTGCATGTTGAAGCCATGTCTTGCGCGAATGCTCACGCTGTGCCGCCCCGCACAATGTGGAGGGCGCAATCCTTTGGGGGGCATGATACCAATCCAGCCGTGCAAGGCCCGACGTCCGGACACGCCCTGATAGGCATCCGGGGCGAGCCGACGACGGACGCGCGGGTCTGCCGGGGAATGATCTCCCTGCTTCGAGCACGCCCCCTTCCTGAGTCGGCGCGTCGAGATCGTGCCATCGCGGCCGGCGGCCGCGGGATGGAGTTTGCGATGTTCGAACCCAGTCTGGGCCGGGGCCAGAGTCGAGGCGCGCGGGCCGGTACGACGCGCATCCTGCTGATCGAGGATGATGCGGGCATGCAGCGCATCGTGTCGGACCATTTCGCCGACCACGACGTCGACGTCACCCCGGCGACCGACCGGCGGGAGGCGGAGCAACGGCTCGCGGAGGACGCGTTCGACCTCGTGGTGCTGGACCTGCGCCTGGGGTCTGAGAACGGCCTCGACCTGCTGCGCGACCTGCGCGCCAAGAGCGACCTGCCGGTGATCATCACCACCGGCCATCGTCGGGACGAGATCGACCGGGTGATCGGCCTGGAACTCGGTGCGGACGATTACATCGTCAAACCCTACGGCCTGCGCGAGCTGCTGGCGCGGGTCCGGGTCATCCTGCGGCGGGCCGAGGTCGCGCCTGCTCCGGCGCGGGTTCAGGACTCACATCGCAGTGGCTTCGACGGCTGGGTGCTCGACCGGCGCCGCCGGCGCCTGACCGACCCCGCGGGCGCGGACGTCGCCCTCAGCAAGGGCGAGTACGCGCTGCTGGTCGCCTTCCTCGATGCCCCCCAGCGCCCGCTGAGCCGCGAGCAGCTCCTGCAGGCTACGCGCGTCCACGAGGACGTGTTCGATCGCAGCATCGACGTCCAGATCCTGCGGCTGCGCCGGAAGCTGGAGGCGGATCCGAGTGCGCCGCGCCTGATCGTGACCGAGCGCGGTATCGGCTACGTCTTCGCCGTGCCCGTCGAGAAGCTGTGACCGTGGCGCCGCCGCGCGTGTCACGGGTCTCCTTAGCCCAGTCCCGCTGGGCAGCCCTCTCGGCCGCCCTCATCGGCAGCGCCCTGGCCGTCCTGCCGCCGGCCGCCGGGGAAGGGCCGCCGGGCCGCCCTCCCCTGCCTGCCGAAGCCGTGGATGCCCAGGACGTCATCACGCCAATCCCGAGCAGCCTCGGTGCGGATCCGGACTGGGTCGCCCTCGGCCGGATGCTGTTTTCCGACACGCGGCTGTCGCGCGGGGGCGACCGGGCCTGCATCACCTGCCACGACATCCGCACGAATGGCGCCAGCGCGGTCGCCCGGAATCTCACCGCCGACGGCACACCGGTGCCGCGCAATACGCCGACAGCCTTCAACGCGGCGCTGAGCTTTCGCCTGGGCTGGGCGGGCGACATTCCCGGTCTGCCGGACCAGGCCGAGATCGCCCTGACGCAATCGGAATTCCTGGGCGGATCCTGGCCGCGCATCCTCGCGGTGGTCCGGGGCGATCCGGCGCTTGCCGGCCCGTTCCAGGCAGCCTACGGGCGGGAGGCCGACCGGGCGGCGGTCATCGACGCGATCAACAGCTTCGAGCGCAGCCTGCTCACCCCGGACAGCCGCTTCGACCGGTGGCTGCGCGGCGACGCCCACGCGCTCACCGAGGCCGAGCGGGCCGGCTACGCCCTGTTCCAGGGCATCGGCTGCGCGGCCTGCCATCAGGGCATCAACGTCGGCGGCAACCTGTTCGAGAAGGTCGGGATCTTCGTCACGATCCCCAATAAGACCGCCGAGGTGCTGCGGGTGCCGAGCCTGCGCAACGTCGCGGTCACGGCACCCTATTTCGACGACGGCGGCGTCGCCACGCTCCCCGAGGCGGTGCGGCTCATGGCCCAGGCGCAGCTCGGACGGGAGCTGACGCCCGCGCAAGCCGCCTCGATCGTGGCGTTCCTCGGCACCCTGACCGGCTCCTACGAGGGCCGCCCCCTGACGGCGCCCGCTGCCGCGCCGCAGCCATGAGGTTGACCGTACAGGCCGCCATCCTCGGCGCGCTGCTGGCCGCGCTGCTCACGTGGCTGATGATCAACGGCAAGGGCGAGATGGATGCCGCCTACGCGCAAACCCACCGCACCGTCGACGCCATCGCCCTCGCCGAATCCCGGATGCAGCACGACGTGCTCCGGGCGCGGACCGGGCTCCTGCGCAACTACGATCCGATCGTCGCCCACCTCCGGGAGATACAGGCGGCGCTGACCGGTTTGCACGCGGCCAGCGGCCCGGACGACCGCGAGATGCGCACCCTGACCGAGGCGATCGCCCGGGAGGCGCGGATGGTCGAGCGCTTCAAGACCGGCAATGCCCTCGTCCAGAACTCGATCGCCTATTTCGACTCCCTCAGCGACCGCCTGTCCGAACCCGATATCGATCCCAACCTCGCGCGCGCGATCGCGGCGCTGCAGATCCGGGTCTCGAAACTCGCCCGGGACGCGAGCCCCAAGCACCTGGACGACATCCGCGCCCGGCTCGATGCCCTGGCGGCGGGCGCGCCCTCGAACCGGGGCGCCGATATCGCCGCCATCGTCCTGCACGGGCGCCAGCTCCTGGAGCTGCTGCCGCAGGTCGACACGCTCACCCGCTCGCTGCCGGACGCATCGAGCGAGGCGGCGCGCCAAGCCCTGCTGGAGGCCCGCCGCGCCCTTCGGGACCAGCGGCAGACCCGCGCGGACGGATTCCGCCTCGCGCTTTACGCGGCTGCGCTGGCCCTTGTGGCCCTGGTGGTGCGGGTCGGGCTGCTGATGCGGGCGGGGACCCTCATCCTGCGCCGGACGATCGCCTTCCAATCGGTCGCGGCCCAGGCTGCCAACCTCTTCTCAGCGAGCCAGCCCGACGAGATCGCGTCGCGCATCGTCGACGTCATGGCGATGGTGGGCGTGGGGGCCTGCACCGACCATTGCTACATCCTGATGCTCGATGGTTCCGACACGGTGCATCTATGGAATCGATCGGGGCTGCTGGAGCCCTGCGGTTGGCCGCACGCGCAACGCGCCATGGTGCCCGACATCATCGCGGCGGCGGAGGACTACATCTTCGTCGAGACGGCGGACTCCATCGGCCCCCCGACCCTGGTTCGCCCCCTGGCAGAGCGGGGCGTCGCGACGCTCACCTGCGCGCGGCTGCGGCGCGGGGGACGGATCGTCGGCGTGTTGTGTTTCGAGCGCACCGTCAGCGTCCTGCCGCCCTGGATGCGGCACTCGCGCGGGCTGCTGCACGTCGTTGCCGAGAGCTTCGGCGCGGCGCTGGAGCGCCAGCACGTCTGGGCGGAGCGCCGCGAGATCGAGGCGACCCTCCGACGCGCGCAGCGGCTCGAAGCGATCGGAATCTTCGCCAGCGGCGTGGCCCACAACATCAACAACGTGCTCAACGTCATGCTCGGCCACGCCGAGATCGCCGCGGATGCCCTACCAACCGATCCAGGACGAGCGGCCGAGCATATCGGATTGCTGGTCCAGGCGGGCGGCCGGGCCCACGAGATCGCGGGGCAGATCCTCGATTACGGGCGGCGGGGCTGCGCAACGCAGGCCACGAGCGCCGTCGATGCGATCGTGGCCGAGACGGTCGACCTGATCCGCACATCGACCGCCGATCCCATCGTGATCCGCCTGACCGGGACCGCCGACGGCGCGATCGTCGATGGCGAGCCGGCGCAGCTTCAGCAGGTGATCCACAACCTGATCCGCAACGCCATCCAGGCCTCCGAGCCGGGTGCAGCGGTCGACGTGCAGCTCGAACGCGTCCGTTTGCCGGGACGGCGGGTTCTCTCCCACGGCGAGCTGCCGTCCGGCGCCTACGTCCGCATCCGGGTGTCCGATACGGGGCGCGGGATGGACGAGGCCACGCGCGCCCGGATCTTCGAGCCGTTCTTCACCACCCGTCCGGCCGGGACCGGCCTCGGCCTCGCCACGGCCTTCGAGTTCGTCCAGGAACAGGCCGGCGCCTTCGACGTCCGGAGCGCATCGGGCGTCGGCAGCACCTTCGCGGTGTGGCTGCCCGCACGCCCGGAAGCCGACGCTGGCGTCTCTGCCGCTGGCGGCACCGTGATGATCGTGGGCGCCGCCCGCTCCGCATTGCAGGACGATGAGGAGACCCTCGCGGCCCTGGGTTACGAGCCGATCGGCTACACCGACCCGGACGCGGCCCTGACCGCCCTGCGGGCAGAGCCGGGGCGCTTCGACCTGCTGATCGTCGAGAACCGGCCGGCGGGTTCCCTCGGCCTCGCCTTCGCCCGCCGCGCCGCGCGGATCGTGGATCGTCCCATCGTGCTCTCGCTCTCGGCCGCCGACACGGTGCGACCGGAGGTTCTCTCGGCGATCCCGATCGTCGATGTCGCGCACCGGCCCTGGCGTTCGAACGCGCTCGCACTCACGCTGCGACGCCACCTGGGATCGGAAGCCCGGAGCGCGCCGCCTCGGCGCAGGGACATCGCGGAACGGGCGGCGGCGCAGTAGCAAGTCATCACTCAACCCCAGCACGCAGCGGTCGCACCAGCGCCTAGATCACGCCGAGACTGTTACTGCGCCGCGCCACCTTCAGCGCGAGACAAACCCGACCGTACGCGTCGATGCGCGTCAGGATACGCAGGCTGCGGCCGTCGTGGGTCTCGCGTTGGAGAGTCGAAGCGCCCGACTTGAACGCGGTGGAGCGGCCGGAGCTGCAAGCAGGAGCCACCCGACAACCAGAGCTGGCTACGCAGCCGGTGGTTCTGTGGAGCTTCGAGTCCTTCGCGACGCCAGATGCGTTGAATCCGGTCCTTGCCCGCCTGCCACCCGGCCGCCGGGAGCGACGCGGTGCGTCCATACTCGGATGCGGGGCGATGATGGCCCAGATCAGCGCATCCTCGTCGGCCAGGATACACGCTGTTCGGCAATCCCCACATCGGCTTATGCGCGACAGATGACGAGGGCGTTGCGATAGAACACCGCGTGATCTCCGCTACACGCTCAGAACTTGTACACCAAGGTCCCCTTCGCAGCGTGATCCTGGGCGCGTGCACCGATCTGTCCGGTGTAAGACAGCCCGGCGCTCAGGCCTGGCGCCAGCATCAGCCCGAGCCCGACCTCGCTCACTAGCGTGTCCCGGTCGAGCGGCAGACCCCGGCTCGCGAACCGTGCCCCGGTCCCGCGGAATGCCAACGGCACACTCGATACCAGGTCGCCGAACGACCGCCGGTAGGCGACCATCCCGTGCACGAATGCCGGCGCAGGCACGTCGCGATCCAGTTGCGCCTGCATCCGCAAGCCCATCGTCGCGCTCGGCACCGCGTGGTCATACCCGAAGCCAGTTAGGGCCGCCGCGCCGCCGCGCTCTTCGAAGCGCTCCCGCGTGACCGACACCACTGCCCCGCCTGCGAACGGCTCCAGTGCCACCGCTTCGCTCAGTCCGATCCGATAGCCCGCCTCGCCGAAGCCCTGCACGCTGTGTCCACCCAGCCGCGCGGTGGCGTTGTCCGACAGACCCGGGAACGCGACCACGCGCCGGAGCTGGGCTGTATCATCCGCCGCCAGCGCCCCGATCGGGGACAGGCGGCGCCGGGTACCGTCCGGCGGCGGCAGCGCGGCGAGGAGACCCTGCGCGTTCGCCTGCCGGTCGATCGCGCAGAACAGCGCCCGGCACACCCGCGGACCGGCCAGCGCCGGATCGAACGCGTTGTAGTTGATACCGTGCAGGTTCTGGATCGCGCCGCCGGCGACCTCGCGCCCCGTCATGGCCGCGATGGTCAGGAACTGGTCGGGGGAGACCTCGGTGATCACCTGGGCCTCGTCGGTCGCGAGCTGGTTCAGCCGGCTCGCCAGCTCCGGCACGATGCGGAATTCGAGCTCGTCGATGGTCGGGCGGCCACCCCAGTAGCCGTCATGCGCGGCGAAGACGAACCGGCGATCGTACGCGAAGTCCTTGACCTTGAACGGCCCGGTTCCGACCGGGGCGATCTCCCGGGCGGCGAAACTCGGCGCGGCCTGGAAGGCGCGCTTGGAGATGATCTGGGCGCCCCCGTCCAGCTGGAACAGCGCAAGCGCCGCACGGGCCGCCGCGACCTTGGCTTCGGCATCGACCGTCAATCGTTCGGTGACGGGCCGGTAGGCGGTGCGATCGAGATGCAGGGCCGGCGCGGCCCCGCCGTGGATGCGCCGCAGGCGCCCGGCCTCTTCGAGGTTGCGGATGTCGCGCCGGTTCGTCTCGTGGGAGACGCCGAACCTGTTCGCGAATGCGCCGACGGAAACGATCTCACCGCTGTCGATCATCATCAGGATCTCGCGCTGACGCCCGGCGCCGAGGAATGGCGGGTGGCGCGCAGCTGACGAAGAAGCCTCTGGCTGACGGGGCATCCCCGTCATCGACCCCCGCAATTGGCCGCGGATGAAATCAAGACCTCAGATCTTGTCGTGCTCGAGTGAAAGATCGAGCAGCCGTTGGGCCAGGAGCACCGCCGTCGCCGCGTCCACCGCGGATGCGTCCGCTCCGACTTGATGGACCAAGTCCGGGTTCTGCAGGAACATCGGTCCTCCGACCATCACACCGATGGACCGGTTGCACGACGCCTCGCGCACGGAACGGATCGCCGTCGCGATCTGATCGACGCGGGTCTCGCTGCTGAGTGTCAATCCGACGACGCCGAACCATTCCGACGCCACCAAATCGGTGATCTCCTCTGGACTGGATGAGAGGCCGAGGGACACAGCCCAGCCTGCCCGGGTCAAAAACTGCTCGACGATCTGCACGCCCAACGTGTGCTGCTCACCAGGTGCACCCATCAGGAGCAGACGGCGCTTCCCATCGAGCACAGCCATCCCGTCGTCGGCCCGGAAGCGCGCCACGAGATGCTGAAGGCGGGCGACCGCGGTGGTGACTTCGACGAAGTCGCACAGGTCCTCGTCCCACATGCGGCCCAACAGGGCGGCAGAGGGCGCCAGCAGATCGAGGAATAGGCGATCGACAGGGTGGCCGGCCGCGACCAGAGCCGAGAAAGCCTCGATCACGGCCCCGTGGTCCGGCAAGAGCGTGAGGTCGGTGAAGGTCGCGACCTGCCCCGCGCTGGGCTTGAACGCCTGTTTGGCGACCTCGGTCCCCGCTTTGCGGTGAAGGAGAACCAGTTGAGGAATGATTTCTGTCTGGACGACCTGCTCCAGGGCAAGGCAGCGCTCGCGCGCCGCCTCGGCGGCCCGCTTGCGTGCGTATTGCCAACGCGCTTCTGCCGCAGCCTCGCCATCGTGACCGAGGCCGTCGCTCCACAGAGGTTCGGACGGACCGAAATTCTGCATCGTCCCCCCAGGGCGCTCTCGCGTCGGCGGCCTTGCTGGTCGCTCGATCACTGCTCGGCATGAGAAACTCAAATTACGACGATGTAAAGGACGCGGCGGATATCCAATTATTGCACCGTAATCGGCCGGTGATGTCCGAGCCTGCGCCGCCGACGACACGTCCAACCGATCGTCTTGTCGGGGCTTGATTATTTTCGTCCGAGCGCGTGGAGCGGCCCTGAATCGAGTTGCATCAGGATCCGCTTGAGCGCCGCGGCATTGTTCCGGTCTTCGGCGCTCTCCAGCGCGTCCTGGAGTACCACCCGGAGATCGTCGGCCTCGACCTGCTCCATATCCCACGTCGGATAGAGGCGCTCCCGCTCTTCCTCACTCTGATCCAGCGCGACGAGATCGTAATGCCGCGGGTCGCGATGCAGGCTCGCGATCAGCTTCTTCATTTGAGCCGCCGGCCCCTCGATCCACTGGAAGAAGATTCCGCTGCCGAAAACAAGGACCCCGGTGATGCCACGCGCGACGTTGTGGCGCTGGGCCACCTCGACGATGCGGCCGACTTCGGCGTCATCGATACCCTCGGCGGCACGGCTGCAATAAACAAAATGATAGAGGGCGGGCATGTCGGCTCCGCCCGGCTCGGCCCCGCGTGGGATGCCGTATTCATCGAACATGGGGGCGTCCTCCGTTGAGGCCAGACAGGCCGTTCCACGCGGTGCGTCGGCCGCAGGATAGCGCAGCGGACCCGATTTGGAATTGCACGTCATCGCGCGCGCCGGCATGCGAAGATTTTCGTTCAGCCCGTTGTGGCGCTCACTCTCAACTCAAGCCAGTCGGCTCGTCGCGATCGCACCTGTGCCGGAAGTGGCGGTAAACGGGATAGGCGCCCTGCCGCGCCTGCGCATTTTTCCGAGGTGCATCGTCGGATAGATTGTGCAAAATCGATTTAGCCGGCGTCCCCGGTATGCCCATGCTGGTGTGATTCAACACCCTTGTTCCGCTGGCGTGGGCGTCTGCAACTTACGGCGGTGGCCATCTGTATGGTCCCGTCCGCACCGGACCACTCATCGCGTGTCAGGCTCACCCACCAGTATCGATGAGCCTGATCCAGGGCCGCGGATGTACCGTGTATTCAGCCTCAGCGTCGATGGCCGAGTGGGAGAAAGCCGTACGATCCAGGCTCAAAGCGATGATGACGCGAAAGCGATCGCTGCGGCGCTGCCCAACGGCCATGGTATCGATCTTTGGGAACGCGCCCGGTACTTGGCCAGCTACCCCCCTCGAAGCGCGGCGTATCCCGAGCAGTAGCCGTCACGATCCAAGGCGTGTCGCTGTTATGAAAATCCGCCGCGGGTGATGAGCGCGCGCCGAGCGATGTTCGCCCGACCCCTTTTCCGCTCGGAACCGATTCCGCACTGGCCCTGTCGCGAAAATCGACGTCCACACGGCGTCAACGCGACCAGAGCTTCCAAGTAGAATCGTGGAGCCTACCTGGCGGGACGCTGGCGACCGCGTGGCCCAACGGATGTCGGTGTATTGTCCCGGTTCTCGTCGAAAAGCTTGCGCCACCGGTTCAATCGATCAGGTTCGATCTTGCCTTCGGCAATAGCGGCCGTCACGGCGCAGCCCGGTTCATGGGCGTGGGTACAATCACGGTATCGGCACGCGGGCGCGAGCTCGACGATCTCAGCGAATAGGGTTTCGATTCCTTCTGCGGCGCCGCTGAGATGCAACGTTCGCATCCCCGGCGTGTCGATGACCCAGCCGCCACCGGCCATGGCATGCAATGAACGCGACGTGGTCGTGTGGCGTCCCTTCGCATCGTGCTCGCGAATGCCTCCGGTCTGCTGAGCAGGCGCCTGACTTGGGCCCACCAGCGTGTTCACAAGCGTGGATTTGCCGACACCGGAGGAGCCGACCAGCGCCACGGTTCGCCCCATTCCGCACCACGGAGCGAGCAGGTTAGCAGCCGCGGGGAGACGCGGATTGACGGTCACGACGTCGAGCCCGCGTTGCAACTGGGACGCCTGACGCTGGTAGACGCCCAAATCGTCGGCTGTGTCCGCCTTGGTGAGCAGGAGCACCGGGGTTGTGCCGCCTTGATTGGCGAGAGCCAGATAGCGCTCCAGGCGCGCTGGATTGAAGTCGGCGTTGCAGGAGGTGACGATGAACAGCGTGTCGATATTGGCCGCTGCGGCCTGCAGAATCCTGCTGCCTTCCGTGCGTCGCTCCATCACCGTCCTGCGGCCGAGACGGCGATGCAATGTCTGGGTCTGCGGGTCGACGAGGATCCAATCGCCGACCGTGAAATCGCCGGCGTTGGCACGAACGGTCAGCGTCAACTCGACCGAGCCGGCCTGCGATAGGGCAGTCAGGCGGGACCGGTGAATCGCAGCAACCCGCATCGGGGCAAAACCGGCCTCGTGGGGTTCACGCTGGTCCTCGAAGAACTCGGACCACCCCAGGCTTGCAAGCGATACGGGTTGGAAGGCGGCGGGATGCTCAATCACCGATCGGCCCATGCCATGACATCAAGCGCTTGGCCAGCCCTCTGCGTCGCGCTCCCATCGGATCCGGATGGAACGCCAGGACCGTTCCGCGGCAAGGCCTCGCTTGATCATGCCCAGCGAAGCGATTGGTCGTACCGGTGCGCAGGTTGATCCGAGCCGCACCCAGACGAGCCGACGAAAGCGAGCGGCCTGAAACCGCCTTGACAGACTGGGGTGCCGGCAGGGCGCGGCCACCCCCCTCTAAAATGCGTGTCGCGATCCTCGGACATGAAATTAGCACTTCTACGATGCGAGTGCTAATGGTGCACCGATCGAGCGGCGACACACTCGTCATCGCCGCTACTCTTCCCGCGACAGAGCCCACCATGTCGGTTGGGCCTCGCTTGGGAACGATCAGGATCTCACGATGAAATTCCGTCCGCTGCACGACCGCGTGGTGCTCCGCCGCATCGAAGGCGAGGAGAAGACCAAGGGTGGCATCATCATCCCCGATACGGTCAAGGAGAAGCCGCAGGAAGGTGAGGTTGTTGCCGTCGGCCCAGGTGCACGTGACGAGGCTGGCAAGATCAACGCGCTCGACGTCAAGGCCGGCGACCGCGTCCTGTTCGGCAAGTGGTCCGGCACCGAGGTCAAGATCGACGGGCAGGACCTTCTGATCATGAAGGAATCCGACATCCTGGGCGTCGTCGCCTGAGTTCGGATCAGGCCCAACGGCCTTGATGCGTGATCTGCCCCTTGAGGCGCCCGCCGTGGCGTGCCTCGGGGCCAAACGACAGATGATGAAGGCTCCACCATGTCCGCCAAAGACGTTCGCTTTTCAGCCGATGCCCGCGAGAAGATGCTGCGCGGTGTCGAGCTGCTCGCCAGCGCGGTGAAGGTGACGCTCGGCCCGAAGGGCCGCAACGTCGTGATCGAGAAGAGCTTCGGCGCCCCGCGCATCACCAAGGACGGCGTCACCGTCGCCAAGGAGATCGAACTCGTCGACAAGTTCGAGAATATGGGCGCCCAGATGGTGCGCGAAGTGGCCTCGCGGTCGAGCGACACCGCCGGTGACGGCACCACGACGGCAACCGTGCTGGCCGCATCCATCGTTCGGGAAGGCGTCAAGTACGTCGCCGCCGGCATGAACCCGATGGACCTGAAGCGCGGCATCGATCTGGCGGTGTCCGCCGTCGTGAAGGATATCGGCGAGCGCTCCCGCAAGGTCGCCTCCTCCGATGAGATCGCCCAGGTCGGCACGATCTCCGCCAACGGCGACAAGGAGATCGGCGAGATGATCGCCCACGCGATGCAGAAGGTCGGCAACGAGGGCGTGATCACGGTCGAGGAGGCCAAGACGGCCGAGACCGAGCTCGACGTCGTCGAGGGCATGCAGTTCGACCGCGGCTACCTCTCCCCGTACTTCATCACGAATGCGGAGAAGATGGTCGCCGAGCTGGAAGACCCCTACATCCTCATCCACGAGAAGAAGCTCTCGTCGCTCCAGGCAATGCTGCCGGTGCTCGAGGCCGTGGTCCAGACCGGCAAGCCGCTCCTGATCATCGCCGAGGACATCGAGGGCGAGGCTCTCGCCACCCTCGTGGTCAACAAGCTGCGCGGCGGCCTGAAGGTTGCGGCCGTCAAGGCGCCGGGCTTCGGTGATCGTCGCAAGGCGATGCTCGAGGACATCGCGATCCTGACCAAGGGCCAGATGATCGCCGAGGATCTCGGGATCAAGCTCGAGAACGTGACGCTCGATATGCTCGGCCGCGCCAAGCGCGTGCGGATCGAGAAGGAGAACACCACGATCATCGACGGCGCCGGCGAGAAGTCCGACATCGAGGGCCGGATCGCGCAGATCAAGGCGCAGGTCGAGGAGACCACCTCGGACTACGACCGTGAGAAGCTGCAGGAGCGCCTGGCCAAGCTCGCGGGCGGCGTCGCGGTGATCCGCGTCGGCGGTTCGACCGAGGTCGAGGTCAAGGAGAAGAAGGATCGCGTCGACGACGCGCTGCACGCCACCCGCGCGGCGGTCGAGGAAGGCATCGTCCCGGGCGGCGGCACGGCGCTCCTGCGGGCCAAGGCGGCCGTCCAGGGCCTGTCGAGCGACAACCCGGACGTCCAGGCCGGCATCAAGATCGTGCTGAAGGCCCTTGAGGCCCCGATCCGTCAGATCGCCTCGAACTCGGGCGTCGAGGGTTCGATCGTCGTCGGCAAGATCCTGGCCAATTCCTCTTCGACCTACGGCTTCAACGCCCAGACCGAAGAGTATGTCGACATGCTCCAGGCCGGCATCGTCGACCCGGCCAAGGTTGTCCGCGCCGCGCTTCAGGGGGCAGCTTCGGTTGCCGGTCTTCTCGTGACCACCGAGGCGATGATCTCCGAGGCTCCGCGCAAGGATGCTCCGGCCATGCCTGCCGGCGGCGGCATGGGTGGTATGGGCGGCATGGACTTCTAATTAACCATGGCTCTCGCGGCGCTGTCATACGAGCCGAAGCCGGCTTGTGGGACAGCGCCGCGGAGCAACGCTCTGCGCGGTCGTTTCCCGTGCAGGCGATAAGTTGTTCACGCAGCACCCGCTTGTGCCTTGGACTGCCCGTCGGCGCAGGCATCGATCCAGCGGCTACAATACGGGTCGGCGCTTCCTCAATGTCGTCCCCGACGACGCCAAGATAGTGCGGTTCACCGCGCAGCACCGGCGTTTGGCCTGCAATCATGAGGCGCGGGTCGGGACAGCTCGGGCACCGTCAGGCCGGCAGCGCGCAGACTGGCGAGTACGGCGCCGCTCATGGGCGTCCATCCTCCGTGACCGCTGGAGGCAGGCCCGGAGCTGGAGCGACCGCTCCGCCCAGCAAGCAGCCGATCGCCCGGTCGCCCGCGAAGCCGAGGCGCACCGTGATCTCGGAGAGACGACCCATCGCTCGTCCCTGGTAGACGCGGATTGGACGGTCGTCGGCGGCAAGGGTGCGATCGCGAAGCAGGCCGAAGGCGAGCGCGGCGGCGGCGATGCCGGTGGCAGCATCCTCCGGATAGCCTGACGCGCGCGGGAACTGCCGCGCCTCGAAAACGCGCGCCCCGCCGTCCACGACAGCGTAGGGGTACAGACCGGTCGAGCCGATCCGGCGGCAGACGGCCTCGACCGCCACGGGGTCCGCAACGAGCGCGTGCAGCCTCTCAGGGTCGCGCATCGGCACGAGGGTCTTCACACGTGAAGTGACGGCGTTGTGCAGGGGCAGGCCCGTAAGGTCCTCGCGGCCCACGCCGAGCGCCGAAAGCACGTCGCTGGCCTGCTCAGAGGACAGCGGCCTCGCCCGGCCCGCCGGTTGCGTGATCGCGACCGAGACCGTGCCGTTCTCTGCGGTGGACACGAAACCGGTGACCGAACCGCTGGCGGTCGCGATGCGGACGGGCGATGCCGGCAGCGTTCCGTGTTTGGCCAGCACCCAGAGCGCGCCGATCGTAGCGTGCGCGCACATCTCCATCTCGTGGTTGGGTACGAAGAAGCGGAAGCGGAAGTCGTGCGCATCGTCCTCTGCGGGCAGGATGAAGCCGCTCTCGTGCCCGTGCCGGCGGGCGATATCCTGCATCGCCGCAGGGGCGAGCCCCACCGCGTCCGCGACGACGGGGCATGGATTGCCGCCTGCGTTCCCGCAGGTAAAGACGTTGACGACTTCGACGTCTGCCATGACCAACAATCCACTGCCGCGGTTGCCCGGCCGAACGCGGTGCCGGTTCAGCACATGCGGTTGGTCATGGCGGAGCCGCCCAGCGCCTGCGCGACCGTCCGGGCCTTATCGCGCGACCGTCCGGGCCATCGCAACGGATCGTGCGCGGACCTCGCGCGGTGCCAGCCCGTCTCGGCGTCGGAGCGCCCGCGCCAGAGCCGATCCGCTGTCGAACCCGACCCGGAACGCGACCTCGCCGATCGGCAGATCGGTGGTCTGCAACAGCCGCCGCGCCTCCGAGAGACGCACACTCTGCTGAAACGCGCCGATGGACAGCCCGGTTCGCTCTCGGAACAGGCGTGTGATGTGTCGGCGGGAGACGCTGAAGCGTTCCGAGAGCAGATCGATCGAAACAGTCTGGTCAGCGCGCTGCGCGACGAACGCCTTGATCGCGTCGATCAACGTGTGCGCCTCGCGTGAGCTGGGACCGAGCGGTTGACCCCTCTCGATCGCAGTCAGGCAGCGGATGATCAGCGCGGCCGAGAGATGGGCGCGGACGGCTGTCTGACCGATCGTGTCGCCGGTCTCCTCGCAACAGAGTGCTTGGAGCGCGCGGATATCCGGATTGATCGAAAACATCGCGCTGCTTCGGATCAGGGCTCGGACGCGGCTGAGCGAGCCGAGTTGCCTTTCGATGCGCTGGAACGCCTCGTCCCGAAGATACACGGCGAGATGGGTCTGGTCGGATCGGACCGCTGACGTTGCGTGCGGTTGCGAGGCCGGGATGACGGCGAAGCGATCCCGTGACACCCACATGCCGTCCCGCTGCGCCTCATGCTTGAGGTTCAACACACCGAGGCAGGGCAGCAGCAGCATCAGGCCGTCGTGCCAGTGCCAGGGCTTGGCGTAATCGACGCCCCCGCCGAGCAGGGTGATGTGTTCGTTACAGCCAGCGATGACCGTCGAAGGCGCTGCCGTCCGCCAAAGCAAGTCGAGCGACCTGAGCATGACAGGACGCTACTGCAACCGAAGCGATCTGGCCAGAAATCGCAAAGCCGGCCCTGACCTGACAATGCTCCAACTTAGTACCTGGGCCGCCGAATGGGAGCAGTTCACTCAAACCACGATCCACAGAACCGTCCCGCTGTTCGAGGCCTGCTCAGTCGGCGATCGGGTGGTTCGGTCCTGCATCGACGACCCGGACATTCCAGCGTTCAGTGCACAAGCACGCGAGACGCCATCGGACGAGAATGGCTCGGCCGGTGGCGCCCGAAACCTTCCTCGCGGAGATCGCGGAGCCAAACGTCGCCGCGACGCTGACTGAAAAGCCGAATTGCATCGGCCGACCGGGGAAGGCAGGGGACGCTGGAAACGCGTTGCGGCAAACCGGTTCGGATCTTTTCGGCCCTGTTGCCTTTTCCAACGATCGCAGCAGTTGAGCGCCCTCACGCTCCTGCCGGCGAGCGCGCCGGTTGC
>NZ_JALNUL010000047.1:0-28645 GCF_026540775.1 Methylobacterium sp. GC_Met_3 | reverse complement strand
ACGGGCGAGGTCAAGGACGGCGCCAAGTCCCTCGCCGACAAGATCACCGGCAAGCACTGACCACAGACTGACCCGTCGCGGCGCCGGCCCGGCCGGCGCCGTCTCTCGCCCCCCATGCGGGGCTCGTTCAATCCACCACAGGAGACCGACATGAACCGCGACCAGATCCGTGGCGCGTCCCGTCACCTCAAGGGTCGCGCGCAGACCGCCATCGGCGGCCTCGCCGGCGACCCGGCCCGCCAGGTGCGCGGAGCCGTCAATCAGGTGGCTGGTGGCGCTCAGTACGCCTACGGCCGTGCCCGGGACCGGGCAGAGGATTTCGCCGAGGATGGCCGCCATCTCGCCCACGAAGTGCGGGAGCGGGCCGACGCTCTCATCGACGACGGCCGGCACTATGCCGAGGCGGCGCGCCACCGGGTGACGACCCACGGCCGCCGCGCCGTCCGCTACGCCGACGCCAACCGCGCGACGACGCTGCTCGCCTTCGTGGGCGTGGCCTTCGCGCTGGGCTGGCTCGCCCGCTCCTCCCGCTGACCTCCGGAGATCCCGGTGATCCGCAAGCTTCTCACCGCTCTCGTCCTTCCCCGGGTGATCGCGTTCATCACGCGCCGCGTCACCGGCCGGGCGGCCACGCCGCCGCGCCGGGGCTACTGACCACCGAAGGCCAGAATACCCCACCGACCCATCACGGAAAGGACGCGCTATGAGCAAGGGATATCCCTCGATGACGGCCCTGCTGGGCCTGCTCGCGGTAGCGGGCTACCAGAACCGGGACAAGATCTCCGAGTGGCTCGGCACCCCCTCCAGGGACGCCCATGGCACGCTCGTGCCGCCGGTGGGTCGGACGTCGCCGGCCACCGGATCGACGATCCCGTCCAACCTGCAGCAGGTGCTGGGCGGCGTCGGCTCGGCCGGGGTCGGCGGCTTGATCGCCAGCGGGCTGGCCGAGCTCGTCGACCACTTCACCAAGGGCGGCCACGGCGTGGCGGCGAACTCCTGGATCAACCAGGGTGACAACCACGCCATCGCCGAGGCGGATCTGGAGCGCGCCATCGGCCCGCAGACCCTCGACCATCTCACGCAGCAGACCGGCCTGAGCCGCTCCGACCTCCTCGCGCGCCTGTCGCGCGAGCTGCCCTCGGCCATCGACCGCTACGCGACCGACGGGCGTCGCCTCGCCTGACCAGAAAGCCTGAAGATCCCGGTCGCGCCTCGGGGCGGCCGGGCATCGTACGCGGGCCGGCATCCGTCGGCCGCCGTCACGACGTTTGGGAATCGACACGTCATGATGGCCGCCCTGCGTCGTATCCTCGTCACCGCGTTCATCGCCGCGCTCGCCGGTCTCGGGGTCATCACCGCCTTGCTCGGCCGGCGGCCGCGTCGAACGCTCTCCGCCGGGGCTGATACCGCTTCAGGGCGCGTGCGCGGGCCGCGACAGAGGCTTGGAGCCGTGCTGGACCGCAACGCGATCGGGCACGGCTCCAAACGCATCTCGACCGAGGCCGCATTGACGAAAGCTGCCGCCGCTCCCTCATCCGCTGTCCGGATGACGGGCGGCCGCAGCCTGGCCGTCGGGCTCGTTGCCGTGTTGCTGCTCCTGGCGGGGCTGGCCGGCCTTGTCCACGAGCGCCGTGATGCGCGGCTCGACGCCGGTTCCGCCATACCCTCCGATGCTGCGAAACCGTTGGCCGCCCTGTCGCCCCTGGCGGCGGGGTCCGCCCGCGCGCCGGCTTCGGCGGCCGACATGCCGGCCGGGTCTGCCCGGACGCCCGGGCCGGGCACGCCGGCCGGGCTCCCGTCTGCGCCCATGCCTACGTCGGCCGTGCCGGATTTCGACGTCGTCCGCGTCGAGCCGAACGGCGAGGCCGTAATCGCAGGTCGGGCCGCGCGGAACGCCGCCGTCGCGTTGCTCGTCGACGGCAAGCCGGTGGCTCAGGTACGCGCCGATCCCGGCGGACAATTCACGATCGTGCCGCCGCCCCTCCCGACCGGCAGCAGCGAGATCGCGCTGCGGGCCATGGATTCGCGGGGCGACATGCAACGCTCCGCGACGCGCATCGCCGTCCTGGTCGCACCATCCCGTGATGTGAAGCCGCTCGTCGCCCTGACGGCACCCGACAAGCCGACGAGGATCCTCTCGCAATCGGACGGCTCAGCCGCGACCGGCCCGATTCCGGTTCTTGCGGCGGGGCGGCAGGCGCTCCGGGCCGAGGGGGAGGGGACGGCGAAGCAGGACCCGCCCGCGATGCACCGGGACGCATCGACACCCAAGCCTGCTCCGCGTGGCTCCGAAATCGACACGTCGCGGGCCGGAGCGGGTAGAGAGGACGGCGAGACGGCGTCCGATTCCGTTCATCCGCCGCAAGATCCGCACCGGGCGGAGGCCTCCTCCGACAGGGCGCCAACCCCGCCAACGGTGGCGAGCATCGATGCCCAGGACGGCGGGAAGCTGTTCGTCACGGCGCGCGGAGCCCCCGGGGCCGACCTGCGGCTCTACCTGAACGGCACGCTGATCGCCCCGGCTACGGTGGGGCGCGACGGGACAGTGACGTTCGCCATCGGCCAGGGTGTAAAGCCGGGGGACTACACGGTCCGGCTCGACTGGGTCGATCCCGCGACGGGCAAGGTCCGCGACCGGGCGGAGGTCCCGTTCAAGGCGCCAGATCCCGGCCACGATAGGGGAGTGGAATACGCCGCCGCGCAGCAGGGCTCGGCCTTTCAGGCCGCCGGACCGGACATCGCGGAGCAACGGACCTCCGGGAACGCGATCCCGCCCCGTCCACACCCGGCGGACCAGGTTCGGACCCCGACGACGGGCAGCCTTGCGGCCGCCGGTCCGTCCGGGACCGGCGGCGCCTCCGCGATCGACGTCCCCAGGATCGGGACCGTCCGTATCGAGCGCGGCGACAGCCTCTGGCGGATCAGCCGCCGCGCCTACGGCGAGGGCGAGCGCTACACCCTGATCTTCGACGCCAACCACAAGCAGATCCAGGATCCCGATCTGATCTATCCCGGACAGGTCTTCGTTCTGCCGCCGGAGCACGATGGAAAAGGCGGCGCGGATACGCAGCCCCGTTGAGGCCGCCGAGCGGCAAGCTCGCATCGCCGGCCGCACGGGCGTGGGTTCCGAACGCCACCGTTGCGGAAAAGCAGTGCGTCCGCTGCGAGGTTCATCGTGCTGACGACCTTCAGTCGATCCCCGCGGACGCCGGTGAATCACGAATCACATTCGTCATTCATCCATACACAGTGGCAAGTTGTCGCTTACGGGCGATTATATCCACTGACACATGAACGAAAATTCTAAGACACTGTTCTATGGCCGCCAACATAGAAGGATGAAGTCTTTGCGTCTGAAGATGATGTGCGGCGCAGCCGCCCTGGCCGCCTTCGGCCTCGCCACCACGGTGGCCTCTGCCCAGGAAGGCGGTCCGTGCACGGATGACATCGCCAAGCTGAAGCGGGAACTCGGGACTCAGGTCGGAATGGGGGCGCCCGTCTCCCAGCCGGATGCGGGACAGCGGAAGGGGCCGAACGCGGGTTCCGACGCGCAATCAGCCGACACGACGGGGACCGCGTCCAAGGCCGGCGACAAGCCGGGTGACCGCGCGAGCCGCGAAGCTGGCGGCTCGCCGGGGACGGTCGGTGGCGTAGCGGGGCCCGTCGCCGCCGCAACCGGCACCGCGCAGGCCGACGCCGTGGCGAGCGGCCGGGTCGCCACCTCACCGGCTGACGTTCGGGCGCAATCCGAGAACAAGCCGACCGCCGCCGCGAAGGCGCAGCAGGGCGATGCCCCCTCGGCTTCCGCGAGCCTCTCCACGGAAGACAAGATCTCGCAGGCCAAGACCGCGCTGCAGCGCGCGACGGATCTTAACGCCAAGGGCGATCAGTCCTGCCGCGATGCGGTCCAAGAGGCCAGGAACCTGATCCCCCAGCCTACGCGCTGATCGGACAACGACCCGCCTCCGGCCCAGAGGCGGGTCCGCTCACGGCGGCCGATCGCGCATCTCCACCCTCGGATCGTGGACCACGGCCCACCCTCTCCATTCGGCCTCCGACCAGGGGAGGCCTACAGCGCCCGGAGCCCTGCCATGAAGATGGCCATGAAAATCGTGTCGTATGCCGTAGCTGTGGCCGCCGTCTGCATGCTTGTCACAGTCGTGATCCAGTCTGCCGGTCTGCTCGCCGGATCATAGGGCGTCCGCTGCTCTGCCGTGTTCATCCGCACGACATGCCTCCACAAGACATGACGATGAAGGGAACGATGATCTACCTCGCAAGCTGTGCGGTCGAGGCCTGCCAAGCCGGGTGCGGCCAGTGAGGGCGGTTCCAATGCTCCTCGCCGCGGCCGTCCTGCTGACGGGCGTGCTGTCGCCGGCCTTTGCGCAGAACCAGCCGATCAAGGGCCCCGAGGACGCCAGGTGCCGCGACGAGGCACGCAATCACGTCTTCACAGCCCCGAACCCGAAGGGCCTCTCGCCTTACGGACTGGGGGCGGAACTCTACCACGCCTGCATGCGGCGCCTCGGCGCTGAGCCGGCCAAGACGCCGCGCCGCTAGGGGACGCTCCACGCCGGCAAGGCCGACGCGGCCGGGAACGTGTCACTGCGAAAGCATGCGGACACGCAGGCGGCGGTCGCATCTTCGCGCCAGGTTGCCGCTGGGCCTGCGTCGCCGCACCCAGTCTGAACGGATCTTCCTCGACCGCGCGAGACCGTTGCCGCCGACCTTGGCCTGCCGCATTGCGATCCGGGGGGAGGGGACAGGCCTGACCGTGGCACGGATCCGGCTTTGCGGTCGTTCGGGCCTGCCGGGCGAGACCGAAACGGCCCCGCCCGCTGCGGCAGATGTGGCGCGCCGGGTATCGCCTCCGCTACCAGGGCGCATCGGCGTCGATCGGCTGCGCAGCGCCCGGCGACGGCAAATGTGAGGTCCCGATGTTCCTGAGCATCTTCGACATCTTCAAGATCGGCATCGGGCCGTCGAGCTCACACACGATGGGACCGATGCTCGCATCCGCGCGCTTCCTCGATGCGCTGCGCGAGCGCAGCGGCCGCGCGGCCGCTTCGCCGGCTTCGCTCCGCATCGAGGTCGTCCTGCACGGCAGTCTCGCCTTCACCGGGCAGGGGCACGCCACGGATCGGGCGGTCATCCTCGGCCTGCTCGGGTTCCGGCCGGATACGCTCGATCCGGATGAGGCCGCGCGCCGCGAGGCTGCGCTGCGCGGCACGGGTCGGATCGATGCCCCGGGGCTTCCCCCGATCGCGTTCGCGGCCGGGCAGGGGGTCGTGTTCGATTACGGCCCGCCCCTGCCGGGCCATGCCAACGGCCTGATCTTCCGCGCCACCGACCAGGACGGCGTCCCGTACCTGACGGAGACCTACTATTCGATCGGCGGCGGCTTCGTCCTGACCGCGGGGGAACTGGCCGGGGGCGACATCAAGGCCGTCGATGCCTCCGTGCTGCGCCCCTATCCGTTCGGAAGCGCCGCCGAGATGCTCGCGATGGGCGCTGCGTCGGACCGCAGCATCGCGGCGATGAAGCGGGCGAACGAAACGGTCAGCCGCAGCGACGCCGATCTCGACGACGGCCTCGATCGGATCTGGGGCGTCATGGACGCGTGCATCGATCGCGGTCTGGCCACCGACGGAACCCTGCCGGGCGGCCTGAATGTCCGCCGCCGCGCCCGGCACATTCATCAGGCGCTGCTGTCCGAGCGGGGCACCAACCGCGTACAGCCGCACGTCGCCAACGATTGGCTGTCGGTCTACGCGATGGCGATCAACGAGGAGAATGCCGGCGGTGGACAGGTCGTGACCGCGCCGACGAACGGGGCCGCCGGGGTCGTCCCTGCGGTCATGCGCTATTACCGCGACCACTGCATCGGCGCGGATCGGACCGGTATTCGCGATTTCCTGCTGGTGGCTGCGGCGATCGGCGGCCTGATCAAGACCAACGCCTCGATCTCCGGTGCCGAAGTCGGGTGCCAGGGCGAGGTCGGGTCGGCCGCCGCGATGGCGGCCGCCGGTCTCTGCGCCGCGCTCGGCGGCAGCAACGCGCAGGTCGAGAACGCCGCCGAGATCGCCCTGGAGCATCACCTCGGTCTCACCTGCGACCCGATCCGCGGGCTGGTGCAGGTTCCGTGCATCGAGCGCAACGGCCTCGGGGCGATCAAGGCCGTCGCCGCCGCGTCGCTGGCATTGCGCGGCGACGGCAGCCACATCATGCCGCTCGACAACTGCATCGAGGCGATGAAGCAGACGGGGCGCGACATGAGCGTCCGGTACAAGGAAACCTCGACCGGCGGCCTCGCGGTCAATCTTCCGGAATGTTGACGGCGTGCGCCGAACGGCGACCGCCGCCCACGATGAGGACAATCCGATGGAGACCATCATCGCGGCGCCCGACACGCGCGGGCCAGCCTTCATCCCGCCCATGCCGCCGCTGGCACCGGACCGCGTAGGGGCCCTCGGTGTCCTGGCCGGCCTGCGCCGCAACGCCTATGCCGCCTTCCCGCCCCGGTGCCGCGCGCAAGGCGTGGTCGTGATGCCCATGCCGGGCCGCGACGTCGTGATAGCCGCCGGCCCGCAGGCGATGCGCGACGTGCTGGCCACGCGCCCGGAGCTCTACCGGCGCATCGCAGCCGGCGACCGCATCTTCGGTGCCCTGATCGGGCGTGGTGTCGCCGCCAGCGAGGGACAGGCCTGGCGCCGGCAGCGCCGGATCCTGGCACCCGCCTTCACGCCCCGCACCGTGACCCTGCTGGCCCCGCACATGGCCGCGTGTACCGAGGCGGCCCTCGCCCCGCTGGAGGCGTCCCGCGGGGCGCCCGTGGACCTGCTCGCGGTGATGCAGGATCTCAGCCTCGCGGTCGCCGGCACGAGCATGTTCTCCCTGGAGATCGACACGTTCGGGCCGCAGCTGCGCGGCCTGCTCCTGGCCTATGCCACCGGTATCGGGCGGCCGCGGGCGAGCGACTTCATCCTGCCGCGCTGGGTGCCGACGGTGACGACCATCCGCCGCGCGCGCTTCCGCCGGCGCTGGCGGGCGCTCATCCTGGCGATCATCGCCCGGCGCCGGGCCTCGCATCCTCCGGGGGCGCCGCGCGACCTCTTCGATCTCCTGTCGGAGGCCTACGGGGACCGGGAGGAGGACCTCCTGGCCGACGAGGTCTCGACGATGATCTTCGCCGGGCACGAGACGACGGGTCTGACGCTGTTCTGGGCCTGCTACCTCCTGGCCCACGCGCCCGACTGGCGCGACGCCATCCGGCGGGAAGCGCGGCAGGTGGACCTCTCGCCGGGCGGTGCGGGGGCGGCCGTCGGCGCGCTGCCGCAGACGCGCGCCGTGGTGGACGAGGCGCTGCGGCTCTATCCGCCGGCCTACATGACGGCGCGCCAAGCGGTGGCGGATCACGAATTGTGCGGCGTCCCCGTCCGGCGCGGGGCCATCGTGCTGATGCCGTTCACCCTGCTGCACACCGACCCGCGCCTGTGGGCCTCGCCCGAGCGTTTCGACCCCGGGCGCTTCCTCGGCTCCGAGAAACCGGATCGCACCAGCTTCCTGCCGTTCGGCGCGGGCCCGCGCGTGTGCATCGGGGCGCAGCTGGCCACGTCGGAGGCCGTGCTGGTCCTGGCGCGCTTGCTACGCGACAACGACCTCGTCCTCGACGACGGCGCCCCGGTGCTGCCGGTCGGGTCATTCGCCACCCGGCCGAGCCGATCCCCGACCTTCCGCCTGCGGCCCTGTGCATGAGGGCGAAGGCCGGCAGACCGGTCAGATCCTCAGTCGTGCCGCATCACCGGGCGGCCGGAGCCGCGTGCTCCGCCGCCGGAGCCGATGGTCCGAGCGCGGCCATGAACGCCGCGAGATAGGGCCGCCACAGCGTCGCGTAGCGCAACGACTGGTGGCCATGCGTCTCGGGGGAGGCCGGGACCAGGACGAACTGCGCCCCGGGGATCCGCCGGATCGCCGGATCCATCACGCCGAGCTCGACCGGATTGAGCGCATCGTCGGCGAAGTTGATCGCCAGGAGCTTCGCCTTGATCTCCCCAAGCCGGGGCAACGGATCGTAGTCGAACGACGAATCGAACCAGTACAGCCAGTCGTTGGCGTCGACCTTGCCCGCGTAATTGGCGGCGAGCCGGCCGTAGAGCGTCACCGCGTCGGCGTTGGTGGGCGCCGCCTGCTGCTGGCTGAGTACGCTCTCGGTCATGATGTTGAAGATCGGCAGCACCTTGGTGAACTGCGTCGGTGGCGTCTCGTAATCTCCACCCTTGTAGTCCGGGTCCGAGCGGATGGCCTCGATCAGCAGGCGCCGCCACAGCGCGTTGCGCCCGCTCACCGGGATCGGCTGGCTGGCGACCGCCACGAGGCCGTCCATCATCCCGGGATGGCGCTCGCCCCACATCCAGGCCTGCATCCCGCCCATCGAGGTGCCGATCACCGCCCGCAGGTGCCGGATCCCGAGACCCTCGGTGACGACGCGGTACTGCCCCTCGACCAAATCGCCGTAGCCGTAGCGGGGAAATCGCCCGCGCAGGCCGTCGGAGGGTTTCGATGAGCCGCCGCGGCCGAGCCCGTCGGTCAGGACGACGAAGTACTGCGCCGCGTCGAGCGGTGCGCCCGGCGCGAACAGCTCCGGACCCATCGTCGGGGCGAGGAACTGCTTGCCGGTGCCGGTCGTGCCGTGGAGCACCAGCACGGCGTTGTCGATGTCCCCGTTCGCGTCGCGGTGGGGGCTTCCGAGCGTCGTGTAGTGCAGCCGCGCCTCCGGCAGGACGGCGCCGCTCTCCAGCTTGAAGCCTGCAACGACGAGATCCGCCTCGTGCTGGTTCGGATAGGGGGCCGGGTCGCCCGCCGCGCCGGACGCGCATGCGATCGCCCAGGCGGCGAGGATTGTCCGCGTGAGACCGGTCCGGCCGGCCGAGGCTGTGGTCGTCATGGCTCCAACTCGCTTCCCTGGCGGCTCTCAGCCCTTGGTGGGCGTTCTCTCGCGCCGAGCCGGTGTCACCGTCGGCGCAGGGCGCTCCCGTCGCCGCGACCCTCGTGCCGAACGTCTTGGCAAAGGTCTTGGCGAAGGTCTCTTGCAGATCACCGCGCCCGGTAGGCGACCCGGATCTCGCCGACCCCGTCACAGGTGCCGTGCAGGACATCCCCGGGCTTGACCGCACTCACCCCGGCGGGTGTTCCGGTCATCAGCAGATCGCCGGGCAGAAGCTCGACCGCCCGCGACAGGCAGGCCAATGCCTCCGCGACCGACCAGATCATCTGGTTGAGATCGCCGCTCTGGCGCTCCGCGCCGTTGACCGCGACCGCGATCCGGCCCGCGGCCGGATGGCCGATGCGCGCGGCTGGGACGATCGGGCTGATCGGGCAGGAGCGGTCGAAACCCTTCGACAGGTCCCAGGGCCGCCCGAGCTTCTTCGCCTCGGCCTGGACGTCGCGCAGCGTCATGTCGAAGCCGACGGCGTAGCCGTAGACGAGCTCCAGGGCTTCCGCGGCGTCGATATTCGCGCCGCCCCGACCAAGCGCCGCCACCAACTCGACCTCGTGGTGGAGATCGTCGGTCTGGTCCGGGAACGGCAGTTCGCCGCCGCCCGCGACGACCGCGTTGGCCGGCTTGGCGAAGAAGAACGGCGGCTCCCGGTCGGGGTCATGGCCCATCTCCCGGGCATGCGCGCCGTAGTTGCGACCGACGCACCAGACCCGCCGCACCGGGAAGGCGGCGGCCTCGCCCTCCACGGGGATGGTCACGCATGCGGGCGGCTCGATCACGTAGCGCATCTGAGGCTCTCTAACCAATCCTGCGTATTGGTTAGAAGCTGAGGCGACGGGCGTCAAGGTCATCGATCCGCCGCTGACATCCCGGGCCGCTGCGGCATTCTCCTCCGGCGAGGATACCGGTTCGGCGCAAGAGAGCGCGTCGAAACAAAGGCTTAGGGCCGTGCTCGCTTGCAACGCGAGGGAGCCCGGCTCTAGACGGGACCGCATGGATTCCGACGCCGCCCCGGTTCTGACGCTCCTGCAGGCCTATCTCGCGAAGACGCGGCTGCCAGCCGACGGCCGGCTGCCGCCCGAGCGGATCCTGGCCGAGGCGCTCGGGACATCACGGGGCGAATTGCGGAAGGCGCTGGCGGTGATGGAAGCCGACGGCCAGCTCTGGCGTCATGTCGGCAAAGGCACCTTCCTGGGATCGCGCCCCCTGGCGGCGATCGATGAAGTGGCGGCGCTGGCGACCCGCGCGACGCCCCCCGACCTCGTCCAGGCGCGCTTGGCGGTGGAGCCAGAGCTGGCGGCCCTCGCCGCCCTGCACGCCGCGCCCTCCCAACGCGATGCGCTCCGCCGGGCGCTCCGCGCGAGCTGCGGTGCCGGGCAGACATGGCGCGGCTACGAGCTCGAGGACGCGCGCCTCCACCGGGCGATCGCCCTCGCCGCCGGGAACCCGCTGCTCCTGTTCCTGTACGATCACCTCGCCGCCATCCGGCGCGTGATGACCTGGGATCGTCCACGCGCCGCGGAGGAGGGTCCGCCGGCCGATCACCCATCCTTCGCCGAGCACGACCGGATCGTGGCCGCGATCGCCGCGCGGGATCCAGCCGCGGCCCGGCGCGAGATGGCCGCTCACGTCACGGCGGTTCACGCCGCGATGGCGCCGGCCTGATCCCACTTGCTTGAGCCGTTCGAGCCGACCACCAGGCTTCCGCGCGCAGGGCAGGCGGTCCCGTGATCCGACGCGGTCCGCGTGGAGCGTCTGCTCCGGAGCACACGGCACCAGGGCGGCGTGCCCCATCGCCGGGCCATGGCGGGATGTCAGCGAAATTCGGCTTGGCCAGAGGGTGAAGGGGCGCGGGCGGACCGGTTGCGCCTTAATGGATGCTACGGGCGGGTCGGATGACGCCCGTAAGCCGTCATTCGCTGCCCCGCGTCAGCTGGCGAACCTGCGGATCACCGCCTCGATCTTGCGCCGGTCGAAGGGCTTGCCGAGGACCACGCCCCGCTCCGGGATCTGAGCGTCGTCCCAGGGCTGCGAGGACACCATCAGCAGCTCGATCGGCGGCCAGCGGTCTCGGATCGTCAGAGCCAAATTCATGCCCACCGTCGAGCCGCGCATATCCAGGTCTGCGAACACGGTGCGGATGTCGGCGCGGGTCTCCAAGATCTGGATCGCCTCGACCACGGTGGTCGCCTCGACGGCGTCGCACCCCGCCTGTTCGACGAAGTCGACGAGCGCCATCATCAGGATCGGATCGTCCTCGACGACGAGCACGTAGGTCGGGTTCGGAGATTGGGACTGTGCCATCAGGGTCAGTGAGCGAGGACCTGAACTTCGGAGAGCGGTGCGCGGAACTCGGCACGAAGACCGAGGGGGGTGTAATCGAGGACGGCTATCCGTGTTCCGAGCAGGCCCATGCGGATCAGCTTCGACCCGAAGCCGCCCCGGCCGCTCGGTGGCTCGACCGGCGGTCCATCGATCTCGGCCCAGTCCAGCACCAGCGCGGGCGATTGATCGATCTCGAAGCGCCAGCTGATCCGCACCGTGCCGGCTCCGGTCGACAGCGCCCCGTACTTGAGCGCGTTGGTGGCCATCTCGTGCAGCAGCAGGGACAGCGACAGGGCCGCCTGCGGGCTGATGTCCAGATCCGGTCCATCGAGCGCGAAGCGGTCGAGATCCGCCTGTATCGCCAGCACGCTCTCCATCACGGCGCGCATCCTGGCGGCGGTCCAGCTCTTCTGAATCAGTACGTCGTGCGCGCGCGACAAGGCCAGCACGCGCCGCTCGAACGCCTCGACCAAGGGCCGTTCGGAGACCCCGCGGAGGGTCTGCGAGGCGATCGACTGCACGATGGCCAGGGTGTTCTTCAGGCGGTGCGCCAGCTCCGCGTTGAGGACGCCCTGCAGCTCCTCGGCCCGCACGCGCGCGACACCGACCTCAAGCCGGTCGGCGACGTTGCGCAGGAACGCCAGCTCCTCCGGTGTCCAGACACGGGGGTTCGCGTCGTGGGCGACGAAGAGCGCAACCGTGCGGCCCCGGTCGCGCACCGGCATGTTGACCATCGCACCGACGCCGATCGCCTGCAGCGCCGCAGAATCAGCGGCCGTGCGCGCGTCGGCAGTCACGTCGTTGATCACCAGGGCCTCACCCCGGCGCAGTTCTCCTCTGAAATCGCCGTACTCGTCGAACGCGTGCCGGCCTGTAAGGCTCACATGGCCGGGCGCCGTCCAGTCCGCATCGATGTCGATGAACTCCACGTCACCGACAACGCGGCCGAAGCCGGCACGGGTGGCACCCAGGGTGCGGCCGACGATCTCGGCAGCAGCCGCTGTCATCTCCGCCGCAGAAGTCAGATCGCGCAGACGGTCGCCGAGCGCCAGCATCGCGGCACGGCGGGCATCGGCTTCCACCCGTGACGTGATCTCGGAGAAGATGATTCCGAAGCGGTCGCGATTCACACGGAACGCCCGCCCTTCGTACCAGCGACGCAGAGTGCCGACTTGACGGACGAACGTCGTCTGCTCGCCGGTCACGACGACCCGGGCGAACTCATCGACCCAGGCATCCTCGATGCCGGGGAAGGTCTCGCGGATCGTGCGGCCGATCACCGTCATCGGATCGACGCCGACCAGCTTGCCCCAAGCCGGATTGACCTCAACGTAACGCCAGTCGGTGATCGCGCCGTCGGCGGCGCGAACCACTTCGCCGACGATGAACCCTTCGCTGAGGCGTTGGAACAGCCCGCGCCAGTAGGTGTCCTGCGCCCGCGTCTCGGCGCGCGCTGCGGCTTCGGCCAGACCGCTGGTTGCGGCGCCGGCGAACATGGCGAGCTGCGCGAGGTCATGCGCATTGAACGCGATCGGCACGCGCGACTGCAGCTTGAGCACGCCCAGCACGGTCACGCCGCGCAGGACGGGCGCGAACACCGCCGAGCCGATCTGCAGGGTGCCGATCAGCTCACGCTTGACGTGCGGATCGCGGCTGGCATCGACCATCAGGTACGGCGCGCCGCTTCGTGCGCAGAACCCGGCCCCGCTCCCGTCCAGCGGGATGCGCAGCCCTGCATGAGCCGCCACCGCGCCCCGCGTGGCGTGATACTCCAGGTGGGCGCCGTCCAGCAGCTCGAACACCCCGCCATCGGCCGCCGGCAGGGCCTGCATGGCGCCGTCGATCACGGCCGTGAGGATCGTTTGCAGGTCTCCCTCGGCGGCGGAGATCGCCAGCTGGGTGTCGCGTAGGGCTTCGCGGGTCCGATATGCCTGCCCCTCGTTGACACGCAGGACGTCACGGGCTTCGACGGCCCGACGCAGTTCGAGCTGGCTCAGCACCTGTCGGGCGAGCAGGCGTAAGCCGTTCTGCTGTGACGCGCTCAGCCCATTCGGCCGGGGCTTCTTGTCGATCACGCACAGGGTGCCGAGGACCAGACCGCGGGCCGTGCGCAAGGGCGCGCCGGCATAGAACCGGATGAACGGATCGCCCGTGACCAGCGGGTTGGCCGACGTACGCGGGTCGGTGGTCAGGTCCGGGATGATCAGCAGCTCATCGGGTTGCGCCAGCGCGTGGGCGCAGACCGAGCTGTTGAGGTCGGTCTCGCAATGCGGGAAGCCGATCTGCGCCTTGAACCACTGCCGATCCTCGGCAACCAGGCTGACCAGGGCCACCGGCATGTCGCAGAGCTGGCAGGCCAGCTGCACGATGTCGTCGAAGCCCGGCTCGGCCGGGGTATCGAGGATACCGTACGCCGCCAGACTTTCCAGCCGGTCTGCATCGTGGACGGCTGGGGGGACCGGCGAGGACGACATTGCATCCATTCATGTCAACGGCCCCCGCATAGGCCAAGCGCCGTTGTCGGTCATCCTATCCGTATGGTCGCAGAACGCGAATTCCAAACGAAGGCGTCGGGCTGTGCACGGCAGGGGTCCCACCACGCGCGTGCCTGCCGTGGTGCGTTCGAGGAATCGGTCCATCCTCCAGAGGTCTGCTCCCGTGGCCTATCGCCGGACAGCAGACCGGCTGGAATCCGACCGCCGAAGCCAGCCGGGTCCGGGCGACGCGGCAGGGGAGGGGCCGATCACGATCGCCCCCGCTGTCGAGAACTCAGGCCGGAGCGTCGATCGCACCCTTACGGGAGCGGCATCACCGATACCGCGGCCGGTGGACTTCCCGGCCCTCGTGGGACTGGTCGATCGGGCTCCAGAAGCCGTCCGGCGACGCACTGCGCGGATGCACGGGAACGTACCCGCCGTCCCAGCTGCGCGGCCTCACGTCGGGTGTCCTTCCGATCGCGCCATCGTCGTAGCGATACATCTCGACGCGGTCGCCTTTGGTCTGGCCGCGCCTGTCGACGGGGCCCGGCGTCTGGCTCGCGCTGCGCGCCGCGCGCTTTACCGGTGCGGGCTTCATGTCGAAGTAGTCCCGATAAACTCCGTACGACTCGCCCGCCATCGCGCCGACAGTCGATCCGAGCATCAGGACGGCTGCGAGCAGAGTCTTCATGGTCGTACACCTTCTGCCTGTGCGTCGACATTTGGCAGATCTGAAATGCCCGTCGGTCTGCCGAACGGTGTGGGATCATAGACTGCCTTTTCGAAAGCGCGGTGACGTACGGCACGGCCGAAATCTTGCCCACGCCGAACAGGATTGTGGGTTGACCGGGCATCGCGATCGGTCCGATCCGCCCCGAGCGGCAAGCTCAGCCGTTTCGTGGACGCGGCGCCCGGTCCTTAACCACGCGTTGAGCTCTCGGTCCCGGGAGCCTATGCATGGGCCCCATGGACCTCCAGACGCCCGCCATACCCGCCCTGGCTTCGTTCGCCCGCAAGCCGCCGACCGGACAGGCCGCGCCGTTCCTGCCGATGAGCCGCGCCGAGATGGCTGCGCTCGGATGGGAGTCCTGCGACATCGTGCTGGTGACGGGTGACGCCTATGTCGATCACCCGAGCTTCGGCATGGCGATCATCGGCCGGCTGCTCGAGGCGCAGGGTTTCCGGGTCGGCATCATCGCCCAGCCGGACTGGCAGTCGGCCGAGCCGTTCAAGGCGCTCGGCAAGCCGAATCTGTTCTTCGGCGTCACCGGCGGCAATCTCGATTCGATGGTGAACCGCTACACGGCGGACCGGCGGCTGCGCCACGACGATGCCTACACGGCCGGCGGCGAAGGCGGCCGGCGCCCGGACCGCTGCACCATCGTCTACACGCAGCGCTGCCGCGAGGCCTTCAAGGACGTGCCGATCGTGCTCGGCGGCATCGAGGCGTCGCTGCGCCGGATCGCACATTACGATTACTGGTCCGACAAGGTGCGCCGCTCGATCCTGGCGGATGCGAAGGCGGATCTGCTCGTCTACGGCAACGCCGAGCGCGCCGTGGTCGAGGTCGCGAACCGCCTCGCGGCCGGCGAGGCGCCGCACCAGCTCGATTCGATCCGGGGCGTCGCCCTGTTCCGCCGCGTGCCCGGCCACTACACGGAATTGCCCGCCGACGATCTCGATTCCGCGGACGAGGCCGCCACCCGCCGGCCCGGCGAGACCGTGATCCGGCTGCCCGCCTACGAGCAGGTCAAGGACGACAAGGAGGCCTATGCCCGCGCCTCGCGCGTGCTGCACCGGGAGGCCAATCCCGGCAATGCGCGCCCCATGGTCCAGCGCCACGGCGACCGCGACCTGTGGCTCAACCCGCCGCCGATCCCGCTGACCAGCGACGAGATGGATGCGGTCTACGACCTGCTCTACGCCCGCGCCCCCCATCCGTCCTACGGCGACGCGAAGATCCCCGCCTGGGACATGATCAAGTTCTCGGTGACGATCATGCGCGGCTGCTTCGGCGGCTGCACCTTCTGCTCGATTACCGAGCACGAGGGCCGCGTCATCCAGAACCGCTCGGAGGACTCGATCCTGCGCGAGATCGAGTTAATTCGAGATAAGACGCCGGGCTTCACCGGCGTGATCTCGGATGTCGGCGGGCCGACCGCCAACATGTACCGGATGGCCTGCAAGGACCCAAAGATCGAGGCGGCGTGCCGGCTGCCCTCCTGCGTCTTCCCGGACATCTGCCCGAACCTGAACACCTCGCACGACGACCTGATCCGCCTCTACCGCAAGGTCCGGGAGGTGAAGGGCGTCAAGAAGGTGATGGTCGCCTCGGGCGTCCGCTACGACCTCGCGGTCAAGAGCCCAGAATACATCAAGGAGCTCGTGACCCACCATGTCGGCGGCCGCCTGAAGATCGCGCCCGAGCACACCGAGCGCGGCCCCCTCGACAAGATGATGAAGCCGGGGATCGGCACCTACGACCGGTTCAAGGAGATGTTCGACGCCGCCGCCAAGGAGGCGGGCAAGAAGTACTACCTGATCCCGTACTTCATCGCGGCCCATCCCGGCACGACCGACGAGGACATGATGCACCTCGCGCTCTGGCTCAAGGCGAACAACTACCGCGCCGATCAGGTCCAGACGTTCCTGCCCTCGCCGATGGCGACGGCCACCGCGATGTACCACACCGAGATCAACACCCTCCGGGGCGTGCGCCGCGGCGGCAGCGAGCCGGTCGACGCGATCAAGGGGCTGCGCCAGCGGCGGCTGCACAAGGCGTTCCTGCGCTACCACGACCCCGAGAACTGGCCGCTGCTGCGCGAGGCTTTGCGCGAGATGGGCCGCGCCGATCTCATCGGGCCGCGGCCGGATCAGCTCGTGCCGTTCTCGCAGCCGCCGGGAACCGGGGCGGGCGCGGGCAGGACGGGCGGCCAGCCCCGCCCCGTGTACCGCCCGGGCGGTGGCCAGAGCTTCACCACGAAGGGCGTGCCCCTGCGCAAGTGAGGCTCGCGCGCCGCTGACGATGGATGGTCCGAGACCATCTGCCCGTCGCGGGCCGCCACCGTGATGCCGCCGCGGCCTGCCGCAAGGCTGCGATCGACGCGGGTGAGATCGTAGCGGCCGGCACCCTCCAACGGGGGATCCCGGTGCGCTACCAGCCGGTGGCGGGTCGGTTGGGCACGCGCCAGCGCCGCAGTTCGAGCGCGCCTGCGAGGATTTCGTGGGCGGGGGATGGGAAGCCCGCACAGGGGGCGTGGCCGATCGGCGAGCCGCGGACCGCGCCCGGCCTGCTTACGCGCAGGTGGTCGATACGGGCGCAGTACAAGTACGGCTCGGCCGAATCGGAACAAAAAGTGAACATGCTCCGGACGTAAGGGCAGAGCCATCGATTTGGCCCGCCGTGGCAGATGCGCCGTCGAAGGATTGGCCAGCGCGCGCGAACGTAAGCTTCAGCGGTGACCGGCGCTGATCTGCGCCCGTTCGAAGCGACGAAGGCGGCGTTCGCCAGCCTGTATCCGCGCCGCATCGGGGATGCCGCGGCCCACCCTGCGGCGACTCGTGCGGACGGCGATCGAAAGGCCAGGTGCCGCGCCAGGTCCGACACCATCCTGAGCCGCGTCCGGTTGTATCGTATGGATATTGCAACCTTAAGACGAAATCAACTATTCAACCACAAGCTGTTGATATCGATGGCGCCGCCAGATGGCCGCGGGCGTCGTGAGCTGCATCCGCTAAAGATTTGCAGATGTCTGGGGAATTCTACGTCATGCTGAGACTCGACAGCAAGGTAAACTGCTTTCGGCGACGCGCTCACGTCAGAGCACTTCTGCTCACGACTGGACTTTTCGGTGCTGTTGCCGCGTCTCCCGCTCACGCGCAGCTGCTCAGGGGCGGTTTCGATACAACCGGTGGGGGCATCCTTGGCACCGGCTTATCCGTCGGCACTACAACCCCTGGCAGCGGTATCGTGGGGACGGGTTTGACGGTCGGCACGTCCGGATCGGGCCTGCTTGGGAGCGGGCTCGGGGTCGGCACCAGCGCACCCGGCAGCGGCGTGCTCGGAACGGGCCTGATTGTCGGCACGTCCGGGACGGGCGTGCTCGGGAGCGGGCTCGGGATCGGCACCAGCGCACCCGGCAGCGGCGTGCTTGGAACGGGCCTGAATGTCGGAACGAGCGGAACGGGTGTTCTGGGCACCGGATTGCTCGTGGGCACGACGGGTCCGGGTGACGGTCTGCTCGGGACTGGCCTCACGCTCGGGACGTCCAATACGGGCGGAACCGGCGGAACCGGCGGCGGCACGGGCGGCGCCGGTGGCATGGGCGGTGGACAGGGCATCTATATCGTGACGGGCACCGTCACGCAGTCTCAGGGCCAGACTGTCGTCACCGACCTTCGGCTCTCCGCGTTCTCGGATCTCACGGGTGTGGCGGCCAACAACACCAGCCGCTTGCCCGGTCCGAGCGCAGGCGGGGATGATGCGCTGGCCGTCGGTTATGGCGCGAGCGCGTCGGGTCCGGCATCGACCGCCGTCGGGACCGGTGCCCGCGCCGCCCAGACCGGGAGCGTGGCCATCGGTTACGGAGCCGGTGCGCAGGGTCTCGGCAGTACGGCGGTGGGTACGGCGTCGGCCGCGCTCGGCGATGGCAGTACCGCCCTGGGTTTTGCCGCCGGCGCAGGCGGTTCGGGATCCACGGCGGTCGGTGCGACCGCTTCGGCGGGCGGAGACGGCAGCGTCGCGTTGGGCAGCGGCGCGCGGGCCGATCAGGCGAACGCCGTCGCCATCGGTGCCAACGTCCGGACGACGCGGGCCAACCAGGTCGCGATCGGCACGGCCGGCAGCACCTATACGTTGGCTGGCATCGCCTCGCCGGCGAGCGCGGCGGCTCAGAGCGGCCCGACGAACTTCGTGACCACGGACGCCAGCGGCAATCTCGCGGCGTCGGCCTACGGACCCGCGAGCATCGCGAGCATGGCCGGCCGGGTCGACGCGGTCCAGTCGCAGGTGAACACGCTGGAGGCCAAGACCGACGCCATGCAGCGCTACGCCATCCAGACGCGCAAGGAGGCTCGACAGGGTGTCGCCATGGCGATCGCCATGGCCACGGCGCCGATGCCCTCCGCACCGGGCAAGACCACCTGGGCCACGAACGGGGCAACCTATCGCGGTGAATGGGCGGGCGGCGTGGCGGTGGCACACCGGCTGCCCACCTGCTGCGTGCCGATCGCGGTCACGGCGGGGGTCGCGTATGGCGGCAACAACGCGCTGGGAGCCCGTGCGGGCTTGGCCGGCGAGTTCTGAGGCGGTCGCAACCCCGAGCCGGCTGCATCCGGCTCGGTGGCTCTGCGCTGGTCCGCGAACGGGGTCGAAGATCTCCGGTGACCGGGCATCCCTGAAGCAGAGCGGGCCGCCGACGTGCGGCCCATCCCGTTGGGGTCAGCGCGCGAACACCATCCCGGCGCCGAACTCCGGCTTGGACCTAATTCCACGAGACGCGCCCGATCGCTTTGCCATCGGGCGCGTCTCTCAACCATTGTTGTGACGCGCTGAGTTGCGCCGAACCGGTTTGCTCTTCGGCGCCGCGCGTTCTAGCGGCCGTCCAGCGAGGGGCCACCCGACGTACCACCGGTACCGGGCGGCCCGCTGGTCGGTGTTCCGCCGATATTCACGTTCGGCGTCGTTCCAACCACGGGTGAATTGCTGCGGTTGGCCTCGTTGCCTCTGGTGATCGGGCTGGGACCTAGATCCCGGGCGCCAGGGCTCACGCCCCCGGTGCCGGCTGGCGGAGCCACGCCCGTATTGCCGGCGCCGCCGGTGACAACCTGGGCCGCGGCAGGACCCGCCAGAGCGATGCCCAGGGCTCCGACGAGCGCGATTATAGTCCGGACCATGCGGTCTCCCCGTGTGACTGTTGCAGCACAGGAACGGCCAGGGCGGGGCACGGTTCAACGGACGCGCGTGCCGGCGGGTCCGACACGTCGTCCCTGTCGGCCCGAGGGGCTCCCGGGCATCGGTCCCGTGCGGGATCGCAACGGCTAGGGCGGCCTTGCGTCCCGCACGGGAGGCGCGAGGTCCCGCGTGCGGGCTTATCCCTTGAGCTGCTTGTTGCACGCAGAATAATAGCCGCCGCCCTTCTGGATCCATCGGGCGTCGCCCAATGTGCCCGCAGCCTTGGCCGCATTGTAGCTGTCCAGGCACGTGTGCATCCGGGCCTTGCCCGGCGACTCCTTGGCGTATTTCGGGTCGACGGCGCGCGGGTAGGCGGCCGATCCGGGGGCCGCTGCCGGTGCCGGAGCGGTTCTCGATGCGGTCGTGGTCGGCGCTGGGGCGGCGGTCGATGCGGACGGCGCAACCGGGTTCGGCACCGTGTTGCTCGAAGCGTCGGCCGCCGCGCCGCACGACGCCTTGCGGAAGTCGTTCCAGGTCTGACCGTTGAGTGTGCCGGCCTGCTTGGCGGCTTGATACTTCACCGAGCAGTCCTTGGTGGACAAAGCCGCGGCGGGGGTGGCGATCGCGGCACTGCCCGCGACCAGTAGGGCAAAAGAAACCAGGCGGCCCATGATTACGAGTCTCCAATGCATCTTTAGTGCGATCGGAGAGCGTAGTGCAGTCTTGAGCCAATGGAAGCGTGTCTGACGCGTTTTTGTAGGCCATCCGGCCAACGAGCATTGTCAGCCGCTTCCGTTGCGTCATCCGCAAGGCGCGGCGTCACATCGGGGGGCTGACCGGGCGATGGGAGCTCCATCCGTGCGGCGCTCCGATCGCGGTGGCTGGAGCGATGCCCCAACCCAATCGGAGGGGCGATGAGAACGTTGGGGCGTCTCCGCGAGGGGCCGTGCCACCCGGTGTGTAGCATTTGGATCACACTCAATCGATCGCGGTGTGGCCAGCTGCAACCCTAATGCCGCAGAGTTGTTTGTGTGCTCGGCCGCGGACATCGCGATGTATTCCGGTGACCAATCGGATGTTCACGGACGGTTTACTATGAGACGGCGCCTCATGATGGTTGGGTGTGTCCGTAAAACTACAGCCAATTCGATCAGAGACCGGTAGCCTTGGCACCAGATCGAAACACTGGATCAACCCACATGACCAAGCTTCTCGCCTCGCTCGCCGCCTTCACCGCCCTGACGGCCGCTGCCTCGGCCGCCGACCTGCCGCGTCGCGCCGCCCCGCCGCCCGTGTTCACCCCCGTGCCGGTGTTCACCTGGTCGGGCGCCTACTTCGGTATCAACGCCGGCTACGCCTTCGACGCCTCCAGCCGCTCCACCGGCAACAGCTTCGGCGTGCCCTTCCCCTACGCCACCCCCGGCACCGTCGCCACCTTCCGCAACAACAGCCAGGACGGCTTCTCCGGCGGCGCCCAGATCGGCTACAACTTCCAGCTGACCCCGGGCAACGGCGTGGTGTTCGGCATCGAGGCCGACGCCCAGTACCTCGACTTCGGCCGCAGCCGGAACAGCTCGTTCATCTCCGGCGGCGCGCTCGCCCCCGGCTACTACGTCACCGATCCGCGCGGCCTGTCGAGCCTCGACTACTTCGGCACCGTGCGCGGCCGCCTCGGCTACGCCTTCGACCGTACGCTCGTGTACGGCACCGGCGGCTTCGCCTACGGCTCGGGCAGCGCTGACCGCTCCTTCGGCGGCTACGCCGGCAACGACAGCTTCCGCACCGGCTACGCGGTCGGCGGCGGCATCGAGTACGCGCTCCCCACCGACTCGTTCCTGAACTTCTTCCGCTCCTCGGCCGTGACGCTCAAGGTCGAAGGCCTGTACGTCAACCTCGACCGCAACACCCGCAACCAGGGCGCGTTCGTCATCAACGCCGCCAACAACTTCCCGGTCGTCACCAGCGGCGTCGGCCGCCGCTCCGACGAGTTCGCCGTCGTCCGCGCCGGCCTGAACTACAAGTTCGGCTCGTACTGAGATCCGGTCGCGCTGCTCCCGGCCATCCTGCCGGGAGAACACGGCGGCGGGCGAGGGGTCGTTGGTCCTCCCCACCGTTCACCGCCGTCGAAGAGCAGCCGATGGGCTGCCCTTCACGTTTCCAGCCCGATCACACGGGCCGCGCAATCGGCGACACCCTGGGGGCCCCCGCTCCCGGGGTGTTTCTTTGTCGTGAGGCGAGGCGCCGTCACGCCTATCGCCCGGCGGGCAGTTTGATCAGGTCTGTGCTTCAGCGCACCGTCCAAAACACCCGATCGCACATAGCGTGGTCGTGGGCTGCAGTGCCCCCTCGGCAGCCCGATCCAGCGGCGCAGTGACCCTCCCGGGTTGCTGCGCCGTTGTCGTTCGAGCGGGCGCTCTCATCGACACGGCGCAAGCGGCCGCCGGAGGTCCGGCGAGGCCTGCGGCCCGTGATCAGGTCACGACGAAACCGTGCGCGAAGGGATCGCGGTCGTCGATGAAGATCGTGTTGATTCCGGTCTGCCGCGCCCAGCCGGCGATCGAGGGGACGATGGCGGAACGGTCCGCCACGCTCGCTACCGCTTCGACCCGCCCCTTGAACAGCGAGCCGATGATCGACTCGTGCACGAAATCGTCGCCCACGGCGAGTTTCCCCTTGGCGGCAAGCTGCGCCATCCGCGCGGAGGTTCCCGTCCCGCAGGGGCTACGGTCGATCGCCTTGTCGCCGTAGAAGACGGCGTTGCGGGCATCGGCCTGCGGATCCCGGGGGGCGCCCGTCCAGAGAATGTGGCTGAGGCCGCAGATCTCCGGGTGCTCCGGATGCACGAACGTGTACTTGGCGTTGAGTGCAGCGCGCAGCTTCGGAGACCATCCGACCAGCTGTCCGGCCGTGTGGTCGGCGAGGTCCCGGAAGTTCCGCTGCGGCTCCACGATGGCGTAGAAGTTGCCCCCGTAGGCGACATCGATCACGATCTCGCCGAGCCCATCCACCTCCGCCGTCAGCCCTTCGGCGAACAGGAAGCCCGGCACGTTGGTCAGCCGGACCTCCTCCACGAAGCGCCCCTCCTGGCGGTAGGTGATCTCCACCTTGCCCGCCGGGGTGTCGAGGGACAGGCGGCCGGGCGTGCGAGGCGTCACCAGCCCGTTCTCGACCGCCATGGTGACGGTGCCGATCGTCCCGTGACCGCACATCGGCAGGCAGCCCGACGTCTCGATGAACAGGACGGCGACGTCGCAGTCGGCCCGGGTCGGCGGGTAGAGGATCGAGCCCGACATCATGTCGTGTCCGCGGGGCTCGAACATCAGGCCGGTGCGTACCCAGTCGTAATCGCGCAGGAAGTGGGCCCGCCGCTCCAGCATCGTCGCCCCGTCGAGGCGCGGGCCGCCCCCCGTCACGAGGCGGACCGGGTTCCCGCAGGTATGCCCGTCGAGGCAGGAGAACGTGTGGTTGGCCATGGGCGAGTCTCGGTCAGAAGCGGCGTGGCGAGAACGGGGCGATGTCGATGGGGGGTGATCGGCCGGTCAGCAGGTCGGCGACGAGGCGGGCCGTGCCCGCCGATTGGGTCAGCCCGAGATGGCCGTGGCCGAAGGCGTAGACCACGCGGTGTGTCGCACGCGCCGGGCCGATGACCGGCAGGCTGTCGGGCAGGGAAGGGCGGAACCCCATCCACGGGCGGCCGCCTTCGGGTTTCAGATCGGGCAGGAAGGCACGCGCCTTGGCCAGCATCGCCTGGGCCCGGCGGAAATTCGGAGGCCGCTCCAACCCGCCGAACTCCACGGCGCCACCGACGCGGATGCCGTCCGTCAGGCGGGTGACGACGAAGCCATGGCCGCCGAAGGTGATCTGGGTGCGCAGGTCCAGGGCACCGGCGGGCAGGGTGGTGTTGTAGCCGCGCTCGGTCTCGAGGGGGATCCGCTCGCCCAGTGTCCGAGCGATGCGGTGCGAGAAGGCGCCCGCCGCGAGCACGACCGAGGCGGCCCGGCGCATACCCGCATCGGTCTCGATGACGACCGCGTCGCCGTCGGGGCGAAGCCCGGTCACGGCGGCCCGCGCGATCGTCCCGCCGGCTGCCCGCAGCCGGTCGGCGAGGGCGACGGTGTAGTCCTTCGGGTCGGGGATCGCGTACCAGTCCGGCGTGAAGGTGCCCCGGACGAACCGCGGGGCGAGGCCGGGCTGAAGAGCGGCCATCTCTTCCGCCGTCAGGTGATCGAACGCGATGCCGTGCCGGGCCCGCGCCTCCCAGCCCGGAAGGGAGGCCGCAAACTCGCCCTCGCTGTCGTAGACCTGGAGATTGCCCTCCCGGCGCAGCATCGCGGCCGTGCCGCTCAAGGCAAGGAACGGCTCGAGTTCCGCCTTCGAGAGATCCATCAGGGCGGTTTGGGCCTCCGTCGAGGCCGCGACCCGCCCGGGGGCGCAGGCCCGGCCGAAGCGGAGCATCCACGGCAGGAGGAGGGGCGCGTAGGCCGGCGGTACGCTCAAGGGCCCGAGGGGATCGATCAGCCAGCGCGGCGCCTTGCGCAGGATGCCGGGCGAGGCCAGGGGCAGGATGTCGGAGAAGGCGAAGGCGCCGGCATTGCCGGCCGAGGCGCCGGCTGCCGGTCCCTCCCGGTCCAGCACCGTCACCGGGAATCCCCGCGCCTGGAGCGCCAGCCCGGCCGAGAGGCCGATGACCCCCGCGCCGATCACCACGACGCGCCCGTCCTGTGACGCCGTGCCCATCTCAGTGGGTCGCCGCGAGGAAGGCGTGGGTCTCCGGCTCACGCGGCGCGCCGAACAGCGCGTCCGGCGGCGCGATCTCGGCCATCACCCCCCGATGGAAGAAGGCGACCCGGTCGGACACCTCCCGGGCGAACTTCATCTCGTGGGTGACGCAGATCATCGTCATCCCCTGGGAGGCGAGCATCCGCAGCGTGTCGAGCACCTCTCCGACCAGCATCGGGTCGAGGGCCGAGGTCACCTCGTCGAACAGCATATATTCCGGCGACATCGCCAGGGCGCGGGCGATGGCCATCCGCTGCTGCTGGCCGCCCGACAACCGGGTCGGGTAGACCGTGAGCTTGTCGGCAAGGCCGACGGCGGTGAGGTGCTTGAGCGCGATCTCCTCAGCGGCTTGCCGCGTCAGCCCGAGAACCTTGCGCGGCGCCAGCATCACGTTCTCCAGCCCCGTGTAATGCGGAAACGCGTTCCATTGCTGGAACACGATACCGATCTTGGAGCGCAGGGCGTCGAGATTGGTGCCCTTGCCGTGGACATCGATGCCGTCGACCACGATCCGGCCGGACGCGATCGGTTCCAGTCCATTGATGCAGGAGGAGGGTCGACTTGCCCGATCCCGAGCCGCCGATGATCGTCACGACTTCACCCTTGTGGACGGTGAGGTCGATCCCCTTCAGGACCTCCAGGGACCCGAAGGATTTGTGGACGTTCTGAATCTCGATCATCGGGGAGACCAGCGCTTTTCGAGAAGTCCGCGGAGCCGGGCGATGGGGAATGACAAGAGGAAGTAGATCCCGCCGCAGATCATCAGGATGAGCAACGGCTCCTGGAGGCGGGTGACCAGGATCTGCGAGGCGCGCAGCAGTTCGATCAGGCCGAGCCACAGGACCAGGGCGGAATCCTTCATCACGCCGAGCGTGAGGCCGATCCAGGAGGGCAGGGCCACCCGCGTGGCCAGCGGCGCGACGACGAAGGTCATGTCCTGCCGCCAGGACAGCCCCAGGGAGCGGGAGGCCCGGCGCAAGGGCTGCGGTACGGCGGCGATCGCCCCCCGCACGATCTCGGTGCAATAGGCGGCCGTGTAGAGGGACAGCACGATGCAGGAGGTCGTGAACGGCCCCCAACCGAGCTTCGCGATCGATTGAGCGGCGTTGGCGAGCACCAGCTGGATCAGCAGCGGCACCGAGCGGAACACGTCGAGCAGGAAGGTCAACGGCGCCGTCCAGATCGGGCCGAACTGGACCCGCAGGATGCCGCAGAGGATCCCGAGGACGGTGCCGCAGGCGACCGCGACCGCGGTGACCGCAAGGGTCAACCCAGCCCCCTGCGCGAGGAAGGCGAGGTCGGCCAGGGTGAGGGCGGTCGTCGGCATGGCCCGCCTCCTCAGTAGGTGAACAGGCGCCAGGCGACGAGCCGGGCCGCGAGGGTGACCGCCTTGGTGATCACGTAGTAGATCACCGCCGCGATCGCGAAGAACTCGAAGGTCCGGAAGGAGCGCGCGTTCAGCTCCTGCGTGACCCCGGCAAGATCGGCATTCATGCCGACCGTGACGCCGAGCGACGTCATCAGGATGGCCCAGACCATCTGGTTCGTGGTCGGCAGGAAGGCGATCCGCAGCATCTGCGGCAGCACGATCAGCCGGAAGGTTTGGCCGCCAACTCAGGCCGAGCGAGCGCGCGGCCCGGGTCTGCGTCTCCGGGATCGCCGTGAGGGCGCCGCGGAAGTTCTCAGCGAGATAGCCGGCGTTGTTGAATGCGATACCGGAGAGCAGGGCCGTGAACGAGCCGAGATGGATGCCGAAGGCGAAGAGCCCGAAATGAGCCATGTAGATCTGGAACAGGCCCGGCGTGTTCCGCGCGATCTCGACCCACCCCGTGGCGATGGCAGCCGCGAACCAGTTCCCGGACCGGCGGCACAGGGTGAGGACGACGGCCAGGACGAGGCCGATCGCCATCGACTGCAGCGCGATGCCGAGCGTCACGCGGGCGCCGTCGAGCATCTGCGGCAGGGCCGCGAGGGCTTGGTTCCATCGGAAACTGTAATTGAACATCCCACGTCCTCGCGCGAACGATGACGGCAGGGCGCAGCCGATCCGAAGGCCGGCGCCCTCGCCATGATCAACGGTAGACGCCGGGGACCAGCAGGTTCGGGGCCTCGCCGCCGACCCACTTCTTGTAAAGTTCGGCGTAGCGTCCGGTGCGTATCTGTTGATTGATGAAGAGATTGAGGAAGTTGATCAGCCCGTATTCTTCTCGGCTGGCGAACAGCGACACGTAGTCGATGTCGAACGGAGCCTTGCCGGCGAGGGTAATACCGGGGAACTTCCCCGATTGGATGGTTGCCTACACCGACGTCGCCGGCGACACCGTGGCGTCGATCTGCCCCTGGCTGAGCGCGAGATAGACATCGGCCTGGGTCTGGTAGGGGCGGAACTCGCCGACGCCCCACGCCTTCACCTGCTTCTCAAGGGCAATCGCCTCGTAGGTGCCGGCCGGCGCACCAACGGTCTTGCCCTTCAGGGTCTCGAAGGACGAGATGCCCGCCTTGCCGTTGGTCGCCACGACCATCTCGAAGGCGAAATAGGGGATCGACATCCCGACGGTCTTGGCGCGCTCGAGCGTATCGGAGGTGGACGCCATGCCGAGATCGACGCGGCCGGACATCAATGCCGGGATCCGCTCGGGGAACGGTGTCTCGACGATTTCCGCCTTCACGCCGAGGGCTTTTGCCAGATCGTTACAATAATCGACATCAAAACCGACCGGCTTGTTCTGCGCATCGCGCGAACACATCGGCTTGAAATCGAGAACGACAGCGCAACGCAGTTTACCCGAGGCAATAATGTCATCGATCTTGTCGGCTTTGGCCGGGATGACAAGCAATTCGGTGGCCAGCAGAGTCGGAATGAGGGAACCTAATCTCATGCCATCTCCCGTATCACTTCCGGCTCGCTCGGCCGTCTCGCGTTATGGCTTTCTCATAAAACAAAAATACATAAAGTGTGCAACAACAGTTTTTGCAACCTAAAGAGATGTTTGCCCCTCAGCTGGCACATCTTGTCCGGGATGCGGACGTGCAAACGAGGCTCGATGTCATGACCGACGGTGCCGCACTCACGACCGAAGCCCTCGCCCAGCGAATCGGGGCGATCTTCCGGGCTCACGGTCTGAATGCCGTTCAGGCGGAGGCCATCGCCGGCGTGATCGCCGCTGCCGAGCGGGACGCCTGCATATCCCACGGGATCTACCGGATCGAGGGTGTGCTGCGCACGCTGCGCGCCAAAAAGGTCCTGGGGGATGCGCTGCCCGAGGTCTGTGCGGATGACGGCACAGCGATCGTCAGGGTCGACGCCCGCGGGGGGGGGCTTCTCCAATCCCGCCTTCGCGTTGGGTCTACCGCTCCTGGCCGAGCGGGCCCGCGCCTTCGGACTCGCCGCGCTGGTGATCAACGAGGGTACGCATTTCGCGGCTCTGTGGCCCGAGGTCAAAGCGGTCGCGGCCTGCGGTCTGGCCGGTCTCGCGCTGTGCCCGAGCTATGCCACCGTGGCTCCGGCCGGGGGGGCGCACGGCGCTGCTCGGCACGAACCCCCTCGCGTTCGGATGGCCGCGCCCTGGCGGCCTCCCCTACGTGTTCGATTTCGCCACGTCCGTCGCGGCCCGGGGGGAGATCGAGCTCCGGCGGCGCGCCGGTGAATCGCTGCCGGAGGGATGGGCGCTCGACGCCGCCGGCGCGCCGACCACGGTGCCGGAGGAGGCCCTCGCCGGGGCGATGCTGCCCTTCGGCGGGCACAAGGGTTCGGCGATCAGCACCATGATCGAGTTGCTCGTTGGAATCATGATCGGCGACCTCATCAGTCCCGAGGCCCTGGCGCATCTTGGCACGACGGCCCTTTCGCCCAGGCATGGCGAGGTGATTCTGGCCTTCTCGCCCGAGGCGTTTGCCGGGCATCGGGCGGGGGATCCGTTCGCCCGGGGCGAACGGCTTTTCGAGGCCATCCTCGACCAGGGCGCGCGCCTCCCCTCGGAGCGCTGCTTCCGGGCGCGTGCTGAGGCCGAACGCACCGGTATCGTTTTGAGCGGCGCCGAAGTGGCCCTCCTCGAACGGCTCCTGGCCGAGGCCGGTGAGCGGGGCGATTGAGGCGCAGGGACGAATACAGCCGCCGCTCCCGATGAGGCGGCGGCTGCGGCCTTGGCACGTCTTCCGGCACCGCGGACTAAG
>NZ_JALNUL010000046.1:0-29967 GCF_026540775.1 Methylobacterium sp. GC_Met_3 | reverse complement strand
GCGGCGATGGCGTTGTAGGTTCCGCAGCGGCATAGGTTCGTCATCGCGTCGGCGATGTCGCCGTCGGTCGGGTGCGGCGTCTGCTTGAGCAAAGCGGTTGCAGCCATGACCTGACCGGACTGGCAATAGCCGCATTGCGGCACCTGCAACGCGACCCAAGCCTCCACGACCTTCCGGCCGACGTCGTCCTGCTCGATCGCCTCGATGGTGGTGATGGCCTGGGTGCCGACGCTCGCGAGCGGCACCTGGCAGGAGCGGGTCGCCTGCCCGTCGAGATGGACGGTGCAGGCCCCGCACTGGGCGATGCCGCAGCCGTATTTCGTGCCGGTCAGGCCGAGCGTGTCGCGCAGGACGAAAAGGAGCGGCGTATCGAGCTCAGCATCGACTGAATAGTCGCGACCATTGATCGTCAGGCTCACCATGTCTGCGACTCCCCGACCGTAAGCAGTCCCCCCAAGGCCATGCTTACGCAGCGGTCCCGGCACCCACTACGTCATAGTTGCCTCGTTTTCGGACATGCTGCGGCGTCAGACGACGGCGAGCGGACCGGCAGCCCGGCGGATTGCCCGCGGGACATCGCCCTGGACGCGCAGGAACGCCCGGCGCATTCGCTCGCGGTTGGCGAAGCCGGCTGCGGCGGCGATTTCCTCTATGGGCAGGCGGCTCTGCTCCAGCATGTGCTTGGCGGCCTCGACGCGCATGGCCTCGACGGCCTTGGCCGGCGAGACCCCGGTCTCGGCCCGGAAAGCTCGCGTGAACTGGCGCGGGCTGAGGCAGGCGACCGCCGCGAGGTCGTCCGTCGTCAGCGAGCGTTGCAGGTTCTGCCGTGCATGGGCGAGGACGCTCTGAATCCGGTCGCTCGGCGCGTCGAAGTCGAGCAGGGCCGAATGCTGGGCCTGCCCCCCGGCCCGGCGTCGCTCCATGACCAGGCCCCGCGCAACGGTACGGGCGACCGGCCGGCCGTGGTCGCGCTCGACCATGCCGACGGCGAGATCGATGCCCGCCGACATGCCGGCGGACGTCCAGAGATTGCCGTCTGCGACGTAGATCTTGTCGATGTCGAGGTCGCAGTCGGGATAGCGCGCGCGGAACTGCGGTGCGTAGCGCCAGTGGGTCGTGGCGCGCCGCCCGCTCAAGAGGCCGGCATCGGCCAGCGCGAAGGCGCCGAGGCACAGGCCCGCCAGGCGGCGCGTGGAACGGGCCGCCTCCCGCAGATAGGCGACGAAATCCGGGCTCGGCTCGGGCAGGCTGATGCCCGCAGCGACGATGATCGTGTCGAAGGCGGACGGGTCGCTCAACCGCTCGGTCGCGACGGCGGGGCCGCATCCCGAGCGAAGGAGCCCGCCTGCCTCCGACAGGACGCGGATGTCATAGGTCGTGTCGGCGACGTATCGGTTGGCGACGGCAAACGGTGAGGTCACGGCCAAGCCCATGAAGTCGAAATCCGGGCAGAGCACGAGGCCAATGCGGCGGACGCCAGACATCGCGGAAACCTTTCACCTGCTCGCCTTCGCGCGCCGCAGACCGGCAAGGCTTGGGCCGATCGGCAACGCTCCACCGGCCTGACGTCATTCGGCGGCTGCGGCAAGCACGCTCGGAAGGCGTTCATCCCGTTCACCGGCGACGCGATCGACCTGCGGATCTTCGAATTGGCCGCAGGTGGTGACCGGGCGGCCGTACGCGAAGGCGACACCGCCTTCGGCATCCTGACGTAGAGGGACTCGGATCGGGGTGTGGCTCGGGACCGGGTCAAGCCGGTCGATGAGATCCGGCCACCCGTCAGCTCACGCTCTCGACCGCACGCCAACCTTCAGCTGGTGCCAGGCGCGACGCTGCGCTGCTGACCACGTCACGCGAAGCGTGCCTTCCGCGAACGCGAGATCCGATTGCTCCACGGCCGCCGCTTCAACTCGTGCAGGCTGTGAGATGCGGCGCGTCCCCCGGGCGTGCTTGTTCGAAACGTCAATTTTGACACTCGCGGCTACGGACCGCACATCGCGCGGACAAGTGCCGTCAATACGCGCAACGCCCACCCCGACCTGCAGTCTCTTTAACCTTCCCGTCTCCCATGCGTCGGTCGACAATCGGCCCGTCCTTCACGGGAGCTTCGGGGTCGATGACGCATCTCACGCGGCGCAGCTTCGTCGGCACGGCGGCGCTGCTTGCAGCACCAGCCCTCATCCGACCGTCATTCGCGGCCGACACCGTCAAGCTCGGCTGCCTGTTCTCGTCGTCCGGCACGATGGCCAATCTTGAGGGCCGGCTGAACCACGTGGTCCGGATGGCTGCCGATGAGCTGAACGGGCGCGGCGGCGTCAACGGCCGCCAGATCGAGGTGGTGACCTCCGATCCCGCTTCAGACTGGCCGCTCTACGCGCAGGTCGGACGGCAGATGCTCCAGCAGGACAAGGTCGCGGCCCTGTTCGGCTGCTGGACCTCCGTATCGCGCAAGTCGGTGCTGCCGGTCGTCGAACAGAATGACGGGTTGCTGTTCTATCCGCTTCACTTCGAGGGCGATGAGAACTCCAAGAACGTCGTCTACGTGAACTCGCCGCCCGCGAGTTCGGTGCTGCCGGCGGTCGACTACCTGATGGGCCCCGACGGCGTCGGGGCGAAGCGGTTCTTCATGATCGGTTCGGATTACGTCTGGCCGCGCACGATCAACAAGCAGCTCAAGGGGTATTGGAAGAGCAAGGGCATCCCCGAGAGCGCATGGCGCGAGGAGTACGTGCCCTTCGGCTTCTCGAACTTCCAGACGCTGGTGAACCAAGTGCGCAGCTTCGCCAGCCAGCCTGGGGGCCAGGCGATCGTGGTGCTCACCGTGGTGGGATCCTCGATCCCCGACTTCCTGCGTGAGTTCGCCAACCAGGGCATCAGTGCCACCGACGTGCCGATCCTCGGCCTCGACATGGTGGAGGCCGACCTCGAAGGGCTCGACACCGGAAAGCTCGTCGGCCACTTGAATTGCTGGGCCTATCTCCAGGCCGCCAAGGGCGAACGGAACCAGAAGTTCCTCGCCGACTGGGCCGCCTACGTGAAGGCCAAGAACGTCCCGTTCAGCGCCGACACGGTGATCGACCCAATGGTCTCGGCCTATGACAGCGTCCATCTCTGGGCGCTCGCGGCCGCCAAAGCTGGGTCTTTCGCAGTGCCGGAGGTGCGGAAAGCCTTTGCGGGTCTGAGCTTCGACGATCCGTCCGGTTACACGCTGACTATGACGGGGGAGAACAATTACGTCTCTCGCGGCGTGTTCATCGGCTCGGTCAACGAGAAGCGCGGCTTCGACGCGCTCTGGCAATCCCCGAACGCTCCGAAACCGGTCCCGTTCAGCCCCTATGGCTGATCCGAAGCGGTCTCTGCTCCGCGCTCTCCTGGCGCTCTGCGGGCTCGGGCTCTGGGCTGTCCCAACCTCAGCGGTGGCGTTCGATCGCGCGGCGTTCCAGCAGGATCTGTGCGGGGACGGCGCCGCGCAGGTCCGCGGGGCCGAGGGCCTCGTGAAGGCCGGCGGGGTTCTGCCGGCCGACGACCTCGCCTACGCGGGCCGGCTCCTCGGCGCGCTCGCAGAGCGCCGCCTGACCTGCCCGGCGGACGGCGCCCTCTTGCTCGATCGCCCAGGTGCGCCCGAAGGGCACGATGCGCTCACCGGCGCGGTGCGCCCAGCTGCAGAGGCGCGCGTGCCGGTCCTCGGCCTGCGCCAGCGGGCTGCCGTCGAGACCGCGCGCGGCGTCGTGGCCCTGCTGTCCGGACCCGATCCTGCAACCCGCGGCGCCGGGCTGTCCGTCGTGGAACGGCGCGTCGCCACCGTCCCGGCGGCTGTGCTCGACCGGGCGCGTGATGCGGAGACGGATGCGGGGCTCAAAGCGACGATCGCCGGCCTCGCCCAGGCCGCCGCCCTGTCGTCACCCGATCCGGCCCGGCGCCGGGCGGCGATCGCCGCGGTGGCGGCGAGCCCGTCGGGCGCCGCCGAGGCGCGGCTCACGGCGCTGAGGAGCGATCCCGCCTACACCACCGATCCGGCCTTCCGGGCGGCCCTCGATGCGGGGCTCAGCCGGGTCACGCGCGCGGTCGCGATCGGCGATGGGCTCGCGGTGGTCTACAACGGACTGAGCTTCGCCAGCATCCTGTTCATGGCGGCGGCCGGGCTCGCGATCATCTTCGGGCTGATGGGCGTGATCAATCTCGCCCAGGGCGAGTTCATCATGCTCGGAGCCTACGCCACCTACGGCGTGCAGGAGGCTTTCCGACGCCTCGCCCCCGGCCTGCTCGACCTCTACCTCGTCGCGGCGATCCCCGTGGCCTTTCTGGCGGTCGCCCTGGTGGGGATCGTGGTCGAGGCGCTGATCCTGCGCCACCTGTACCGGCGGCCGCTCATGAGCCTGCTCGCCACGTGGGCTGTGAGCCTGTTCCTCGTAAATCTGGTGCGGGTGACGATCGGAACGCAGAACCTGCAATTCATCATGCCCGCCTATGTGAGCGGCGGCGTGCCGCTCTACGCCGACTTCGTCGTCACTTGGAACCGCCTCTTTGCTATCGGTTTCGCGGCCGCGACCGTCGTGCTGACACTTCTGATCCTACGGCGTACGCCGCTCGGCCTCGATATCCGCGCCGTGACGCAGAACCGCGACATGGCCGCCTGCCTCGGCCTGCCGACCCGCCGGGTTGACCGCCTCGCGTTCGGGCTGGGCTCGGGCCTCGCGGGTCTCGCCGGGGTGGCGCTCTGCCCGATCTACAGCGTGAACCCCGGCATGGGATCGGGCTTTATCGTCGACAGCTTCATGGTCGTGGTGCTGGGCGGCGTCGGCAGCCTCCTCGGGACCCTGGTGGCCGCTCTCGGGGTCGGGGGCGCCAACGTGCTCATCGAGCCGATCTCCGGCGCGGTCGCTGCCAAGGTCATCGTGCTCGTGGGTATCATCCTGTTCCTGCAGCGCCGGCCCGAGGGGCTGTTTGCTGTGCGGCGGCGGCGATGAGCGGCGCCGTGCAGACCGCTCTGGCCTCCCCCGCCGGACCGGCGCGGCGCGCCGTTCGCGATCCCCTGATCGCCGGTCTCGTCGGGCTCTGTCTTGCTGCCGCGGCGGTGCTCTTGGTGGCGTCGCCCGCGCCATATCTCGTCAATGCGCTTGGCCAGTTCGCGGCCTTCGCGATCCTGGCCGTGTCCCTCGATCTGGTCTGGGGCTATCTCGGGATCCTCAGCCTGGGGCATGGCCTTTTCTTCGCCATCGGCGGGTATGTCTGCGCCATGCACCTCCTGGCGCACGGCGTGGCCACGACTGGCGTGCTGCCGGACTTCGTACAGTTCATGGGGTGGAAGAGCCTGCCGGCCTACTGGGTTGGCCTCGACCATGCCGCTTACGCCCTCGTCCTCGCGCTGGCGCTCGCCGGTCTGGTTGCCTTCGTGTTCGGGCTCGCCTCGTTCCGCTCGCGGGTCAACGGCGTCTACTTCTCGATCATCAGCCAGGCGCTCGTCTACGTCGCGATGCTGCTGATGTACCGCAACGATACCGGGCTCGGCGGCAATAACGGCATGACCGGCTTCCCGCTGCTGTTCGGCTGGCCGATGGGGTCGCCCGGCGTCGTCACAGGGCTCACCGTCGCCGCCCTGCTGACGCTGGCGGCCGTGCTCGCCGGCACGCGCCTTCTCATCGGTAGCGCGGCGGGGCGCCGGATGCTCGCCTGCCGCGATGACGAGACCCGCCTGCGCACGCTCGGCTATAGCACCACCCGTCTGAAGCTGGGGATCTGGTGCCTCTCGGCGATGATCGCGGCGCTAGCTGGCATTCTCTACGTGCCGCAGGTCGGCATCATCAACCCGCGGGTGCTGGCCCCCGACCTCTCCATCGAGATCGCCGTATGGGTCGCGATCGGCGGCTTGGGGCGGCTAGGCGGTGCAGTGATCGGCGCCATCCTCGTCAACGGCCTGAAATTCTGGCTGAGCGCCGCGATGCCTGAGGCGTGGCCCTTCATCCTGTCGGGGCTCGTGCTGTTCGTGGTGCTGGTCCTGCCGAACGGGCTCCTCGACCTCGTGGCCCTGCGTCCGCGCTCGACCTGGCTGCGGGGCGCCCGGTGAGCGCCCTCGTGGTCGATGCCCTGACGGTCGCCTTCGGCCGCTTTAAGGCGCTGGATTCCGTTTCCCTGGCGGTCGATTCCGGCGAGGTGCGAGCCGTGATCGGACCGAACGGCGCGGGCAAGACCACGCTTCTCGACGTGATCTCCGGCATCACCAAGCCGGTCTCCGGCCGGGTTATGCTCGGCGACCGGATCGATCTGACCCAGCGTTCCGAGGCCGAGATCGCCAGGGCCGGCGTGCGGCGCAAGTTCCAGAAGCCCAGCGTCTTCCCGGCTCTCACCGTGCGGGAGAATCTGGAGATCGGCTGTGGGCCCGCGCTGCCAGCCCGCGCTCGCCCGGCCCGCATCGCCTCCGTCCTCGGCGAGATCGGCCTCGGCCCCCGCACCGAGGTGCTGGCCGGCAGCCTCGCCCACGGCGAGAAGCAGTGGCTCGAGATCGGGATGGTGCTCGCCGCCGAACCGGCGCTTCTCCTCCTCGACGAGCCCGTGGCCGGGCTGTCCGACTCCGAGACCGCCCACACCGCTGCGCTGATCCGCGCCCTGCGCCGGCCTGACCGCGCCATCCTGGTGATCGAGCACGACATGGGCTTCGTCGAGGCCATTGCCGACCGGGTGACGGTGCTGCACGAGGGCCGAACTCTCTATGAGGGCAGCATGGCGGGCGCGCGGGGCGATGCCCGGGTGATCGAGGTGTTCCTCGGCCGATGACGAATGCACCGGCACCGGCCCGCCTCGCCGTCGAGGGACTCGATCAGCATTACGGCAGCGCGCAGGTGCTGCGCGGCGTCAGCCTCGCGGTCGAGCCGGGGGCCTGTCTCGCCGTGCTCGGCCGCAACGGCGCCGGCAAGACCACGCTGCTGCGCTGCCTCACCGGCCTGATCCCGGAAACCCGCGGCCGGATCGCCCTCGACGGGACCGACCTCACGCGCCTCGGCTCAGATCGGCGCGCCCGCGCGGGCCTCGCCTACGTGCCGCAGGGGCGCGAGATCTTTCCGGACCTGAGCGTTGCCGAAAACCTGCGGGTGGCGGCCCGGGCCCACGGGCTGGAGCGGACCGACGCGGTCGACGAGGCCGTCGCCCTGTTCCCGCCTCTCCGCGGGCTCTGGCACCGCCCGGGGGGCAACCTGTCGGGCGGCCAGCAGCAGCAGCTCGCCATCGCCCGGGCACTGGCAACCCGGCCCCGTATCCTGCTGCTCGACGAGCCGACCGAAGGCATCCAGCCCTCGATCGTCGCTGCCATCGAGGCGGTGATCGCTGGGCTGAAGGGCCGGATCACCGTGCTGCTCGTGGAGCAATACCTCGACTTCGCCCTCCGGGTTGCCGATGCCGTTGTGGTGTTGTCGCGCGGTAGCGTCGTCGAGCGCGGTGATCCCAGGGTGCTGAGCCACGATTCTCTCACCCGGCACATCGCCGTCTGACGTCCGAAAGGAGACGCCATGTCCACGCATCACGAGATCCCCGCCACGCCCGAGACCATGGTGCTCGGCTACTTCGACGCCGCGCTGGCGCCGGTCCTGACGGTGCAATCGGGCGACACCGTCACCCTGCACTCGCACCCGGCGGGCGGGCGCGAGTCGCTTCATCCCGACCCCGCCCGGGTGCCCGCCGACCTTCTCCACGCCCTCGACACGTTGGAGCGCGGCGCCGGCCCGCACTTTGTCACCGGACCGGTTCATGTCGCGGGCGCCGAGCCCGGCGACATGCTTCAGGTCGACATCCTCGATCTGAAGTTCCGCCTCGACTGGGGCTTTGTGGCCATCCTGCCGCTGCTCGGCACCCTGCCGGACGAGTTCACCGACTATGAGACGATCCACGCCGATATCGACGTGGCCCGCGGCGTCTGCCGCCTGCCCTGGGGCACGGAGCTGCCCCTCGACCCGTTCTTCGGCATCCTGGGTACCGCCCCGCCGGCCGCCTGGGGCCGGGTCGGCACGCCAGTGCCCAGGGCCTTCGGCGGCAACATGGACAACAAGGAGATGCGGATCGGCACGAGCCTCTACCTGCCGGTGTTCAACGCCGGCGGCGGCTTCTACGCGGGCGACGGCCACGGCGTGCAGGGCGACGGCGAGGTGTGCATCACCGCCCTGGAAACCGGGCTGACCGGCACGTTCCGGCTCACGGTGCGCAAAGATCTCCCGGGTGGCTGGCCCTTCGCCGAGACGCCCACCGACCTGATGTCGATCGGCCTGCACGAGAGTCTCGACGAGGCCATGCGGCAGGCGGTGCGCGAGATGGTTCGCCTCGTCTGCGCGCGCACCAGCCTCACCCGCAACCAGGCCTACATGCTGTGCTCGCTGGCCGGGAATCTGCGGATCACCCAGACGGTGGACGGCAACAAGGGCGTGCACATGCTCATGCCCAAGTCGGCCCTCGAGTCGTCCTCGTCCGGGACGGTCTGAGCCCGGAGGCACCTGCCTTCGACGCGCCGACCCCTGTGCCTCAGTTCGCGCTTCGTCCGAACGCGAACCGGCCGACACAGGCCTGGGCACCGCGATGGCGCGGACCCTGAGCCAGGGCTGCGCCCTCCGTCGGGACCGGCCGCTGCGGTTTCGGCCGGAGCGCCTGCACCAGCAAGGCTGCGCGGAGCCGTTGCACTTCTGCCCGGAGGCTGGCGTTCTCACGCTCGACCTGATCGAGTCGAGCCACGCCGGCCGGCTTCAGCCCGCCGAGTCGCCGCTGCCAGCGATAGAAGGTGCCGAGGGAGACATGGGCGCTCGCGCAGATCTCAGCGATCGGTATGCCCCCCGTGGCCTCGTTCAGCAGAAAGGCGATCTCCTCATCCGTGTGCAGGGATCGACGCATACGGGATCTCCCGGTTCGGCGGCTTGCGTGCACACCGCAATGGGAGGGTGAGCAAGAAGCGGACCGGTCCGGTCACCAAGGCGAACCCGTTGTCCGAGCTCGGCATTTGCACGCCGGTGAAGGGCAGCACGATGAGGGCGCACGTCCGGTCGCAGAGCGCCGTCGCCCTGTTGCCGTCGCTCGCCTCGAAGGTGCGGAAACCAGCACTCTCCAGGATGTCCGCCCCATTCATGCGGATGAGGCCGCCATTGTCGACGATGAGGGCCCGAGACACGACAGGTGTCGATGGTATGGTTGCTGGCCGCACGGACTCCGATGTCCGCGACGGCGCTGCGGCTAAGCTCAGCAGCTGATCATATCGCGGATGCGAGTGGCTAGGGCATCGACCGCGAACGGCTTTGTCATGACGGCCATGCCGGGTTCCAGATGGCCGTCGCCGAGCACTGCAGCCTCCGCAAAGCCGGTGATGAACAGCACCTTCAGGTCCGGTCGGCCGACCCGCGCCGCATCCGCCAACTGACGCCCGTTCATGCCGCCGGGCAAGCCCACGTCCGTCACCAGCAGGTCGACCCGCGCCTCCGACTGCAGCACCCGCAGCCCGCCCGCACCGTCAACGGCCTGAACCGCGGTGTAGCCCAGGTCGCTCAGCACATCCGTCACCAGCATCCGCACAGTCGGCTCGTCGTCCACGACAAGTACGGTCTCGCCCGCCTCCGCACGGACGATCGGGCGCCTGACCGGGTCTCGCTCGCCCGCGTCGGCCGCGCCTTGGTGTCGTGGCAGGTAGATGCACACCGTCGTGCCGACCCCGACCGCCGAGGTGATCCGCACTTGCCCGCCCGACTGCTTGGCGAAGCCGTAGATCATCGACAGGCCGAGGCCCGTGCCCTCGCCCATCGGCTTCGTCGTGAAGAACGGTTCGAATGCCCGGGCGACGACCTCGGGGGTCATGCCGGTGCCGGTGTCGGACACGCAGAGCGCCAGATACTGCCCCTCCGGCATGTCGAGCGCCGCGGCCTGCTGGCGGTCGATCCAGCGATTGTCCGTCTCGACGGTGATCCTGCCGCCGCCCGGCATCGCGTCCCGCCCGTTGATGCACAGGTTCAGCAACGCGTTTTCGAGCTGGGAGGGATCTGCCAGCGCCGGCCACAGGCCGTCCACGCCGACGTGCCGGATCTCCACGCTCGGCCCGACCGTCCGCTGGATCAGGTCGAGCATCCCGTCCACCAGCTGGTTCGCATCGACGGCCTTGGGCGCCAGCGTCTGGCGGCGCGAGAATGCCAGGAGGCGATGGGTCAGCGCGGCGGCCCGCTTCGAGGCGCCCTGGGCGGCGGCGATGTACTTCCCCACGTCCTTGGCGCGGCCCTGGCCGACGCGCGTGTCGATCATCTCCAGCGAGCCGGAGATGCCTGCGAGCAAGTTGTTGAAGTCATGCGCCAGTCCACCGGTTAGCTGGCCCACCGCCTCCATCTTCTGTGACTGACACAGCGCCTCCTCCATGCGCGTGCGCTCCTCGCCCGCCTGCCGCAGGCTGTCGGCCGCGGCTTGGAGGTCGCGCGTCCTCGCCTCGACCCGGGCCTCCAGCGATGCGTTGAGCCGGCCGATCTCATCCTGCGTACGGCGTTGCCGATAAGCAGCCAAGGCCAGCAAGGCCGTGGCGAACAGCCCACCACCGCAGACGAGCCAGATCTCCGGAAGCGGCGACGCACGCCGTGGGGAGATGCGCTGCTCGAACAGGACGGTCCAGGTCCGGCCGCCGAGTTCGAGCCGTGCCTCGCGTGTGAGGCGACCGGCGACCGCGGACGGCGCCCGCGCGGAGCGATGCAGCAGGGTCGCCTCGCCCGGTGCGCCGTCGTAGACCGCAAAGGCGGCGTCTTCCTCGGCCTCCGCCGAAAGAATGCTGCCGAACAGGTCGTCGGCCCGGAAGGCGCCGAAGATGAATCCGAGAAACCCCTGCCGCCGCCCAGCGAGATCTGCCGGTACGGTACCGCCGGCATAGACCGGCATGGCGACGAGGAAGCCGGCCTGCTTGTTCGCGTCGATTTCCTGCACCAGCTGGATGCGTGCCGAGGCGGCTGGCCGACCCGTATCGCGTGCGCGCTCGACCATGTCGCGCCGGACTGGATCCGACATTACGTCGAACCCGATGGCAGCCTGGTTGCGCGGGTTCGGGGGCTCCGCGAACAGGACTGGGCTGATCATCGGGTTGTCGGTCGGCGGCCGCACCCGGAAGTTCTCGACGCCGAGCGCCTCGGCGCGCGCGGCGAACCGCTCTTGGTCGGCGGCCGGCAGGGTCGGGGTGAAGCCGATACCGAGGAAGCCCGGATACAGGTCCCGGAACTCGATCCGCTGCACGTAGGCTCGGAACTCGGCCAGCGTGACGACGTCCTTGTTGGCTGCGAACAGACCGGCACCCCCGCGCAGGAGCGCGGTGTAGGTGCGGAACTGGTCCTCCACCGTGCGCAATTCGATCTCGGTGGCGTGCTCGAACGTTAAGCGGTTGCGCAACTCTGCCGACCGCCACGTGATGGCCGTGCTCACCCCTGTCGCGAGCAGTCCTGCAGCCAGGATCGCGGGCGGTATCCAGCGGGTCGCCCTCGCGGCCCGGGAACCGGCAGCCGCCGGGGTCTCGGCGCGATCATGCGATGGGAAAACTGGTTGCACGGGTCGCGACCGACTGATTGGACTGTTCGTTTGCCAGACTTACGTCGGCCTGCAAGTCGATGTTGGCGTCACATGGACGGCGGAGCGGCAGACCGCATGATGTCGCCCGCGGTTCCTCCGACGGATCGGGCGTCTAGGGCGCGCGGCAATCCATCGCCGTTGCGGCTTCTGCCACGCTGAGGGCCCGGCGCCGCACCTCCAGAGACACGTTCGGACTGTCTGAGACCGCGGACGCCTCGCGCCTCAGCGTCGCGTCGCAGGCGCACGAACTGTACCCGGCCACATCGTAGCAGGCGTCGTGACGCATGCAGGCAGCGTCCAGAGCATCAATCGGGGGCAAGCCCTCACCGCGCTGTCCCCTCCCACAGTAGTTCCCGTGAAACAGTTCCTCGCCGACCACGACCCGGCCGAGGTCACCCTTCGGAGGCGTCGACGGCTCGGCCCGTCCACCGGGATTGAGATCGTTCGCTGGCCCGCCTGACCGGGAGCCCGAGGAGCGTAAGGCCTTTGGGATGCCGGAACGCCCGTCGGGTTCGTTCAGGGCCTCGCCACCCTTGCTGTTCGGGTCGGATAGATCGGGCAGGGGCGGGGGCGGCCCCGGGCGGGGCTCCTCGACCTCGACGGTCACGGCGGGCGCCTCCTGGACGCTTTGCGCCAGGACGCCGTGCGGGCAGGCCACGAGCAGCAGCCCCAGCAGTGCGAGAAGTGACGGTCTCAAGAATGGCCCCCGGATCAGCGGCCCTCAACTCGAAGCTCGGCCTTACCGTTCCGAGGAGGTTCCGCGACGGTTACGAAGTACCTGCGGCGGCTCCAGACGCGTGGCGGCTGACCCCGGCCGCACGGGCCGGTTCGGTGCTTCGCGGGCGCTACGACAAATGGTCTCGTCGATGACCTACCGAAATGCTTTCAGGCACGACGCCGTCAAATAATGGGTCCGGTGTGCGTTGCTTCCTCGGGCAATGTCCTCCCGCCGGCGCTGACCGCGGTGGCCAAACCTGAAAACGCTGGGTTTGCACGCACAGTGGACCCGTTTCCCCGCGACTGTCGTTAGGCTCCCGGGCATCCGTCACTGATCGTCGCAGCTTGGCAGATTACGGGGGGAGGGTGGTGCGAAAGGTGGCATGGCCCGGCCTCCGTGAGGCGTTGCTCCCCTTCGGCTTGGTGGCCCTGCTCGTGCTCGGAGCTGTCGCGGCGTACTACCTGACGCGACCCACGACCCTGACCCTCGCGGTCGCCCCGAATGGCGGAACCGAACCGGCGCTGTTGCGTGCCTATGCGGACGAACTGTCTCGGCGGAAAAAGGGGATCCGGCTTCAAGTCGTGGCGTTCGACGGGGTTCGCGAAAGCGCGGAGGCGCTCGCGACCGGTAAAGCCGACCTCGCGGTGGTCCGCCCGGACGTGGCCTTGCCGGGCAACGGCCTCACCCTCGCGGTGCTGCGGGCGCTTGCGGCCTTCGTGGCATCGCCGGGCGCCGTCGGCATCGCGACGATGCCGGACCTCGCAGGCAAGCGGCTGGGCCTACTCACCGGCCGGACGGCAGACCGGATGCTCCTGCGCGACCTCATGGCCCATTACGGGCTCGAACTCCTGAACGACGCGCCGGCCGGCACACTTGGCAAAAAGGCCGTTGCATTGGTCCCGGTCGAGGAGGTCGATATTGCCGCCGCGCTGAGGAGCGGCCGCATCGACGCGATGGCGCTCGTCACCACACCCACCTTCCCGGTCGCACGGCGGGTCATCGGGGCCGTGGCCGAAGCGGGAGAAGACGGCGCGGTCGCGCTCATCGGGATTTCCGACACCGCGGCGGTGATGGCACGCTGGCCGCGCCTGCAGCTGATCACGATACCGGCCGGGCTGTATGGCGGGGATCCGCGGCTGCCCGCCGAGGAGGTCGCGACCGTAGGCTCGTCCTATCGCCTGATGGCCCGTTCCAGCCTGTCGCGCAGCGTGGCGGCGGAGGTGACACAGCACCTGTTCGAGATGCGTTCGGTCCTGGCCGAGACGGTACCGGCGGCCGAGGACGTGTCTCAACCGGATTACGAGGACACTGCTGAAGCCACCAGCGCCCGCCTGCCCATTCACCCTGGCGCGATCGACTATTACGAACGTGAGCAAGAAACCTTCATCGAGCGCTACGAGAGCTGGATCTACCTCATTGCCATCCTGGGCGGCGGCCTGGGCTCGACGGTGGCTTGGCTGCGTCAGCGCCTTGGGCGGATTCGCCGTGCGAGGATCGAGGTGGTTACTGCGCGGCTGCTGGAACTCCGCTCGGAGGCGCGGCGCGAGACCGACCGCGCGCGCCTGGTGACGATGGCGAGCGAGGTGGACGACCTTGCGGGCAGTATCGCTCATCATGCCCTGAACCGGCCGACCGAACCACGGACGCTCGGCGCCGCCACTGTCGCCATCGATGCGGCGCGCTCGACGGTCAGGCGCGCCCTGGCGGGTGCCGGATCAGATCAATCCTAGAGCGGCCTCCATCGCCGGCGATCACGATCCTCGTCTTCCCTGCGACCGCGGAAATGGCGCCGGCTCAGCCCCGTGACGACTCGTTTGTGCGCCCAGCCGTGCCGATGCGGCGACGAGGACATCTCCCATCAGCGTCGGTCCGGCCCTCTCTAAGGTTGGACATCATACCTGTCCGCGCACGGGCTCTCGAGGTCGGCGCGCTGTTCGATCCCGGAGACACGCTCGATGACAAGTCAGGAAGTGCCGGACTTTCCACCGGACGCATTCGCCAAGTACGACCGCGATCCCGATCCCCTGTTCTACGCGCATCCTCGCTTCGTGACCCATATCGATGACGCGGCGATTGCAGCGGTGACCAACCTCTATCGCGAGATCGTCCCGGCGGGCGGCGACGTTCTCGATCTGATGTCGAGTTGGGTCAGTCACCTACCGGAGGACGTCGCCTATGCCAGCGTCACCGGGCATGGCCTGAACGCAGCAGAACTCGCCGCCAACCCGCGCCTGACCCGGCATTTCATCCAGGACCTCAACGCCGACCCGCGCCTGCCCGTCGATACGGCATCCGTCGATGCCGTACTGATCTGCGTGTCGGTGCAGTACCTTCAGCAACCCGTGGCCGTCCTGTCCGAGATCGCGCGCGTGCTGCGCCCCGGCGCGCCTGTGGTGATCAGTTTCTCGAACCGCCGCTTTCCAACCAAGGCTGTCGCCATCTGGAATGCCCTCGACGGCGCAGGGCACGCACAGCTCGTCGGTTTGTACCTTCGCCGCGCTGGTTTCGCGCGCGTGGAAGCGCGGGTCCTCAAGCCCGAGGGCGGTTCCAGCGATCCCATGATTGTCGCGATCGGCTGGACTGCCGCAGCGTGAGAAACCCGTGTCGGGCCTCATGACGTCCGTCGCTGAGAGACAGGCGCGCGGTGTCGGCTACCACGGCACCGTCGCGCCCGTATAATCGAGGAACGCACAGCCGCGCTGACCGATCTGGGCTTCGACGACCGCGACCATTCCGCGGGCGCTGGTGTCCACATCGAGGGTTGCGCGACGGCCGCCCAGATCCGTCCGCACCCATCCCGGGTGCATGAGGAGGACGCCCCACCGCGCCCCGGAATGCTGACCCGCGAAAGACCGCGCCAGGGTATTCAGGGCTGCCTTGCTTGCCCTGTAGCTCCCCCACCCGCCGCCGCGGTTCAGGGAGACCGAGCCCAGCTTCGACGTCATCAGAACGATGAGGCCATCCTCGGCCACGCGCTTGTTGAACGCCTCTGCGAAACGGATCGGACTCAAGGCGTTCGTCTGAAAGACCGCGGCGGCGACGTCGCGGGGTATTTGCCCAGCGGGAATACCCGCCTGCGTCGCGACACCAGCGACGACGAAAACGAGGTCGAAGGCCGGCTTGTCGGCACACGCGATCGCAAACCCGCGGACGGCGTCGTCATCGTCGATATCGATGCCGGTCGTGATGTGCAGCGTGCCCCGGCCTGCGAGGTCCGAGAGGGCAGCCGACGGCTTGCGGACGGTGGCGGTTACATCCCACCCGCGTTCGAGGAAGCGCGCAACCAGGCCTAGGCCAAGCCCACGCGACGCCCCGACGATCAACGCGCGGCGCTTCATGCGGCCTGTACCTCCCGTCCAAAACTAAGTTCACTCAGCGCCGCCGCACAGGCATGGGCGAGGAGGTTGAAGGTCGGGATCGGCAGATTCTCGTGACCGCTGATGATCGTCGTTCCGGCTGAACCGGGCAGGGGGCGGGGAACATAATTATCGATCAGCACCGTCGGCAGGCAGAGGACGATGTCCCCCGCCTGAACCCCCAGATCGGTCACCACGATACTCCCGGGCTCTGGGACGCCAGCGCCGCCCAGGCCGAGGCGCTCTGGCGGATCACGTGCACGTCCACGGCGCCATACTCGGCGCGCTCCAGGGCACGGCTCAGGATCGGCCCCGCCGCTATGCCGTCGGCCTCGTCTGGGCAGAGAACGACGGGCGGATTCGGGCCGAAGCGAGAAACCGCGCGGGCGAATGCTGCGCCATGGGCCACCAAATCCTTCATTGTCGGTCGATCCCGCTGCGCCCTACCGCACCATTGCGGACGGGCTGGATGTTCTCGCGAACAAGCGTAGGCTCACCGGACCGGGATAAGCGGGCCACGATCGGCAGGCCGCTGACGAAAAACAGTCAGCTTGCTGAGATCGTGACGTGGTCGGCGATGCGGTTTGGGTTGCGCCGCCGTGCGAAGACGGCTTATGCGGCCCCACCTCAAGCGGACGCCTCGTGCATCAGCCGAGGCACCTCGCCCGACAATTCCCGGGCGAGGAAGCCGATTGGACCGACCGACGCGGCCAATCGCCGTCCGGCCTCTCCGTGCAAGTAGACGCCCCACAGAGCAGCCGTCAGCGGGCTCACGCCGCGAGCGAGCAAACCGACGACGATGCCCGCGAGCGCGTCCCCGGAGCCGGACGTCGCCAACCCGACCCCGCCGCCTTCGTAGAGCCAGCGCGCACCCTGCGGATCGACGATCCAGGTCTGGGCTCCCTTCATCACGACGACCACCTGCAGCAGGTCGGCGGCTGTAAGCGCTGCGTCGAGTGGATCCGCCTCCACGGCGTCCCGGCTGCGATCCAGCAGCTGCGCCATCTCGCCGGCATGGGGCGTGATTACGACCCGACCCTTATGGCGGCGGACGTCATCGGCATGCGCGGCGAGGGCGCAGATTGCGGCCGCATCGAGGATGAAGGTGGCTGTTGGAAGCGCCTGCAGAAGTTCGACTGCCATCGCCGTCGTTGGCTTGCTCCCCAGCAGGCCGGGCCCGACCAGAAGGGCATCGCAGCCCTTCGCCTCCGTGCGCAGGCATTCCAAGGCGTGCGCGCCGTCGATGCTGCCATGGGAGGTCTCCGGAAGACCGATCACCATGGCTTCCGGCACCGTCAGCGCCATGCCGACGGCGGCGCTTTGGACCGTGGCGATCTTCAGCTTGCCGGCCCCGGCGCGCAGAGCCGCCACGCCAGCCAACAGGGCTGCACCCGGGACTGAAGCCGAGCCTCCGAGGATGAGCGCGCTGCCGCGTTCATCCTTGCTGCCCTCCCGGGGTGTCGGGAGCGACTGTTCCTTGAGCGTCGCGGCTGTCAGCAAGGTGGGATTCATCGGGAGGCCACGTTCGCGTCAGGCTCGGAGGTGATGGAGGCACCTGCTTCGGCGACCGGGGCGACGAAGTTGTACCGCTCCAGCGCGAGCGCTCCGATGCCGGCCGCGCAGGGATCGAAGACGTATTCGGTGATCGAGCAGTTGGCGACATCGCCCGCGGCATCGATGGCGAGGATCTCCGCCTCGGTCATGTCCTCGATCAGGTAGCGCAGGCAGAGCACCACGACCTGATGCGCGACGATCAGAACCCGCCGCTCGGCGTGGTGGATCGCAAGCGTGTCGAGGGCACTGCGGAGGCGCAGGATCACATCGCACCAACTCTCGCCGGACGGAGGCCGATGATAGAACTTACCGAGGCGTTGTCGCATCGCGGCATGCTCGGGATGCAGTTCCTCGACCCCGGCCCGCGTCAGCCGGTCGAGGATGCCGAGCTCCCGCTCGCGCAAACGCTCGTCGACGGTCGCGAGCGGCGCGTCCGACGCCAGGCCGCCGGCGGCCCGGATGTGCTCGGCGGTTTGCCGCGCCCGAAGGTAGGGCGAGGTCAGCACGATCTCGGGCTTGGTGTCCGCTGGCAATTCCGCGAACCAGCGTCCGACAGCGTCGGCCTGGTCCGTGCCCTGGGTGCTGAGGGGAACATCGACATCCCGCTCGGCGATGTCGATCCGCGCCGAGTTCGCGCTGTGAGCCGCGTCGGCCGCGACATTGCCGGCGCTTTGGCCGTGCCGCACAATCCATAACCGGCTCGGCCAGCGTTGCTGCATGGAAAGCGTTCCCCCTCAGGTGTTTGGCAACGCTTGCCAGGCCTGCCGGTTCGCACCGACACCCCAACTCCTGGGCTGAGGCGGACTGTCACGCCGTCTCCATCTACCGTTCCCTTCGCGTCGAGGACGGTTCGGCACAAGCCCATCCGCTTTCACGGTGCGTTCTCCGAAGCGGAGCCGCCGCATTCGCCCATAAACGGATCGCGCCGGCGTCCTGTCTCGCGTCTCGGATGGGTGGGATTTGGCGGGTCCGCCTCCGGGCGGCCTTGCAGAAACAGGGGGATCGCCGCGGCGCCCACGGCCGACCCATGGCACGTCCTGGGCAGGCCCTGGGCAGCTCTGCTTGTAGCCGCTCGATCAACCGAAACGGACCCTTAGGCCTTCGGCGGATGATCGTCTGCGACCGGGACAACGACGGTCGGCGAGCCTGAAACGGCCGCACCTGCTTGGTTCAGGCCCGCCTTAGCTGGTAGGCCGGGTCGTCTATTCGAGAAGGAGCACGTCCATTTCCGAGGATGCGTGGTCGACGGCGCTGGGACTGATAGCGGTCCTGTTCCTAGTGTTCGCCAACGGGTTCTTCGTGGCGGCCGAGTTTGCGCTGGTCTCGGTGCGCCGTAGCCGCGTCGCCGAGTTGGTTTCAGAGCGGCGGGCGAACGCCACAGCCCTCCAACGGGCGACGGACCGGCTCGATGCCTACCTCGCCGCCACCCAGTTCGGCATCACCCTGTCCTCCCTGGCACTCGGCTGGATCGGCGAGCCGGCGCTCGCACACCTTATCCAGCCGGCGCTGGATTGGCTTCCGTTGGGCCTTGGGACCGTTGCATCCCACACGGTCGCAGTCGCGATTGCCTTCTCAATCATCACGTCCCTGCACATCGTGCTCGGCGAACTCGCGCCGAAGAGCCTCGCCCTGCAGCGGAGTGAGCGCACCGCCCTCGCGGTGGTTCGACCGCTGGGGTTGTTCCTGGTCGTGTTCCGGCCGGCAATCCTGTTGCTGAACGGGCTCGGCAACGGCGTGCTGCGCCTGTTTGACCTACGGGCCGGGCACGGCGAGGGCTCGCTTCACTCCACGGCCGAACTCAACCTGCTCATCCAGGCGAGCCAGGAGGCCGGCCTAATCCGCGAGGTGCAGCAGGAAGCGGTCGAACGCATCTTCGCCATCGGCGAACGCAAGGTCCGGGACATCATGACCCCGCGCCATGAAGTCGAATGGATCGACTCCGACGATCCACGCGACGAGATGCTCCAGGCTGTGCGCGCCTGCGGCCATGCGCAGATCGTTGTGAGCCGCGGCGAGGTCGACGAGCTTGTCGGCGTGGTGCGCAAGCAGGACCTGCTGGATCAGGTACTCGATGGGCGGGACATCGACATCGCCGCCGTCACTCAGCCGCCCATCGTGGTGCACGAGAGCATGACCATCCTGGCGGTGCTGGAAACGTTTCAGAGCCAACCGATGCGGATGGCCGTGGTTGTCGACGAGTACGGCAGCCTCGAGGGCATCGTCACCCAGACCGACCTTCTGGAGGCCATTGCGGGCGACATTCCAGAAGCGGGTGAGGAACCTGACGTGGTCGAGCGCCCTGACGGCTCGCTGCTGATCGACGGCATGATGTCAGCCCGCGAAGCGTTCGAGCGGCTCGGCTTGTCTCAGGACCCGGCTTCAGACGACTTCAACACACTGGCCGGATACATGATTTTTCAACTCGGCCGGATACCGACCGCAGGTGATGCCTTCGAAGCCGATGGGTGGCACTTTGAGGTCGTCGATATGGACGGACGCCGGATCGACAAGGTCCTAGCGATGAGGACAGGCGCACCATCGTGACAGGCACCGGTACCGATCCCATCCGCCTCAGCGATAGGTCGGGGAGACGAAGACTGCACCGAGTGGGCTGCCGCGCCTGCGGTCAGGGTGCGCCGCGTCGGGCCCGGAAGCGTTGGCAGCTGACCCTCAGAGTTCGAGCGTGACCGTCACGCGGGCCCGGGAGACGCAGGGCATCATCCGGTCCTGACGCCTGGTGACCGGCAGCACGACGTCGCGGTGGATCACGGTGCCATCCCGGTAGCCGCACTCGCAGGAGCCGCACACGCCGATCTCGCAGGACGAGGGCATCGCGAAGCCGTTCTGGCGCAGAACCTCAAGGAGCGAGGCGTCGGCAGGAACGTGGACGACCGCCCCGGTCGAGGCGATCAGCGCGTCGAACGGCTCGGGTTTGAAGTTCTCGTCGGCGATCGGCGCGAAGTGCTCGACATGCACCCGTTCCACCGGCCATCCGGCGGCCGTCAGTCCGGCCTGCACGGCGTCGGTGAGCCTTTGGGGCCCGCAGGCGTAGGCATGGACGCCCGCGTCCGGCGCCCCGACCACCGCGGGATCGAAGCGCGCGCCTTCCGAGGAGAACCAGCAGCGAAGCCGGTCGCCGCAGATCGCCCGCAACTCGGGCAGCAGCGGGGCCTGCTCGGCCGAGCGTGCGCACAGGTGGAGCGTGAAGTCGGCGCCGCTCGCCGCCAGGTGCCGGGCCATGGCGGCGAGCGGCGTCACACCGATGCCGCCGCCGATCAGCACATGGCGTCGGGCGTCGGCGGCCAGTCCGAAATTGTTGCGCGGGTGCGAGACGTGCGCGACGGAGCCGGCGGCGAGGTTGGCATGGGTCCACAGCGAGCCGCCGCGACCGGCATCCTCACGCTTGATCGCCAGGACGTAGCGACTCCGGTCGGCCGGATCGCCGCAGAGCGAGTACTGACGCGTGCGGTCATCCGGCAGGCGCAGGTCGACATGCGCGCCGGGTTCCCACGCAGGAAGCTCGGGACGCTGCGGATGGACCAGGGTGAGGCGCAGCACCTCCGGCGTGGTGGCGACGGCCTCCACCACCTTCAGCTTCATGACGATGCGGGCGGACATCGGTTCATTCCACCAGCGTGATCGCATCGCCCGGCCGGATGATCCCGCCGCGCTCGATCCCGCAATTCAGGCCCGAGCGGTTGTAGAGCGGCAGGTAGACCGGCAGGCCGAGCAACTCCTCGAGATACTTGCACGGGAAGTTCAGGCGCCCGCCGCGCAGGATCACCTCGCCCACCTGGAATCGGCGGCCGACGAGGTGGTTGAGCGGCACGCCGCGCACGGTGAGGTTCCGGCGGTGGTCGATCGGCGCGAGGTGAATCGGCCCGCCCTGGAGCGGCGGATCGTTGCGCGCGAGGGCGTCGAGCGCTTCCTGCTCGATCAGCGTCACCTCGCGAGTGTCCGGCTTGGGCGAATAGGTCCCCGTCCCGAGGAAGTAGCGGTCGCCCTCGATACCGCGGCCGGCGACGCAGCGGGCCTCGGCCAGCGCCTCCATCTCGTAGCTCGCCGCGGGCGCGACGTGGATGTCGAGCAGCGTGCCCCGCCAGCCGGTCGCGCCGCCGGGCACGGCGACCGCCGCCGAGCCAGCCGCGTGCGCGAAGGCCTCGACGTGGCGGGGTGCGGATGTCGCGCTCATCGTGCCGGCCCCGTCGCTAGCGCGATCGCCTCGACCTCGACCAGCGCGTCGCGGGGCAGGCGCGCGACCTCGACGGTCGAGCGCGCCGGAGCGGCACCGGGGAAGTGTTCGGCGTAGACGGCGTTCATCGCGGCGAAGTCGTTCATGTCCTTCAGGAACACGGTGGTCTTGGCCACGCTAGCGAGGCTGGCGCCTCCGGCCTCCAGCACGGCGGCGAGGTTCGCCAGCGAGCGGCGGGTCTGCGCCGCGATGCCCTCCGGGAATGCCCCCGTCGCCGGGTCGATCGGCAGTTGTCCCGAGGCGAAGACGAGGTCGCCGACGCGGGTCGCCTGGGCGTAGGGGCCAACGGCCGGAGCCGCCAACTCCGTGGCGATGATGGTTCGGTCCAAGTCCGTCTCCTCGTCCCGTTGTCGGACCCCAGCATTATTCCATTCCAGTGGATGCACGTCCACTGTCCGGGTTGCGTTTTCGCGCGCCGCAGCGGTGGTCAGTCGATCGGCCGGCGGGCGGTCTCCGGCGCCGCGAAGGTCGCCGCAAGCGTCACGCAGGCGAGCACGATGAGGTAGACCGAGATCGGCCATGTCGACCCGCCGCTCCAGACGAGCAGGGCCGCGGCAATCAGCGGCGTGAAGCCGCCGCTCAGCGCCGCACCCACCTGAAAGCCCAGTGAGGCGCCGCTGTAGCGCAGGCGGGCGTCGAACAGCTCGGACATCCACGCGGCCCCGGTCCCGAACATGATGCCCTGCCCGAAACTCAAGGCCACCGCGACGGTCAGGGTGATGATCGTCGGGTCGCGGCTGTCGAGGAGCTTGAACATCGGGAACGCGAAGGCGATCGAGAACAGGCAGGCGGCGATGAACAGCGTCTTGCGCCCGTAGCGGTCGGACAGCCAGCCGAAGACGGGGATCGTGAAGAGTTCGATGATTGCGGCGATCAGGATGCCGTTCAGGATCACCCCCCGTGACAGGCCGAGCTGGCCGGTGACGTAGGAGATCGAGAACACGGTCACGATGCTCACGTAGGCGATCTCGGAGACCTTCAGGCCGACGGCCTTCAGGAACATGCCGGGATGCTCGGTGAGGATCTCCATGATCGGCAGCCGCGCCGTCACCGCCTGCGCCTTGATCCGCCGGAACGCCGGAGTCTCGTGAAGCCGCAGGCGGATGAACAGGCCGACGCCGACCAGCGGCGCGCTCGCTAGGAACGGGATGCGCCAGCCCCACGACAGGAACGCCGCCTCGGGCATCAGGCCGGTCAGCGCGAACGCGCCGATCGAGAGGATCACGCCGATCGGGTATCCGAGCTGGACGATGCTCCCGAAGAAGCCGCGCCGTTCCGCCGGCACGCTCTCGACCACCATCAGCACGGCCCCGCCCCACTCGCCGCCAATGCCGATGCCCTGGACGAGGCGCAGAGCCACGAGGAGGACCGGGGCGAGGATGCCGATCTGCCCGTAGGTCGGCAGGCATCCGATCAGGAAGGTGCCGAGCCCCATGATCATCAGGGTCAGCGACAGCATGGCCTTGCGCCCGACGCGATCCCCGAAATGGCCGAAGACCGCCCCGCCCAGAGGCCGGGCGAGAAAGCCGACGGCATAGGAGCCGAACGCGGCGATCGTACCGACCACCGGGTCGATGCTCGGGAAGAACAGCTTGTTGAAAACGAGGGCGCTGGCGGTGCCGTAGATCAGGAAGTCGTACCACTCGACGGTGGTGCCGATGACGCTCGACCAGACGATCTGGCGCCTGTCCGCAAGCGTCAGCGCGTCTGGCTCGGCGATCCGTATCGCATCCGATGGCATGGCGGTGTCGAGCATCGGCGGGCATCCACTTTGAGAGATGAATTTCCACTCAGCGTCATACAAGCCGCGTGCCAACCGGGACGCCGGTCACGCGGGCGCCATCCCGCGACCTATGCTAAGCACCCGACCGATCAGCCCCGGGCGCCCAAGGATGACGCGTCAGCCGGAGGACCAGGACGGAACAGGAATGACGGTCACGACAGAGGTGCGGCGCGTTCAGATCGAGGCCGAGGCGCGCTCGCAGATCCAGGTGCTGGCCGAGGAAATTCGGCGCCGGCGGCGGGAGCGCGATCTGTCCCTCGAAGCCCTGGCGGCCCTGTCGGGGGTCAGCCGCTCGATGATCTCGAAGGTCGAGCGCGGCGAGGCCGTCCCCTCGACGGCGGTGCTCTCGCGCCTCGCCGAGGCGCTGGGCGTGACCTTTTCCCGGCTGATGGCGCCCGCCACCGAACTGGAGGTGCTGCTGATCCCGGCTTCCCGCCAGCCGGTGCTGCGCGACGAGACCTCGGGCTTCCTGCGCCGCTGCCTCTCTCCCGTTCTACCCGGGCGCGGGATCGACTGGGTCCTCAACACGCTCCCGCCGGGGGCCACCACGGGAGAGTTCGTCGCCCATCGCCGCGGCGTGTCGGAATACATCTTCGTGTTGAAGGGACGCCTGCGCGCCAAACTCGGCGACCGCGCGTTCGTGGTCGAAGAGGGCGACAGCCTGTATTTCGAAGCCGATGCCGGGCACGCCTTCACCAATCTCGGGACGGAGCCGTGCCAGTATTTCCTGGTTATCGATGCGACGCGATTACGGTGAACTCTTACATCTAACCTGCAGCAGACCACGATCGATATCGCTGAAACCGCTTACGGAAGTTTGGGTCCGCTTCGCTGTTTCAGTCGGTCCAAATCGGACCGGTAGCTTTCGAGTGGCTTTAGTCTTGGCGACAGTTACCACCGCATGACTGGGTTGGGTGGTTTTGCGACAGTCCGCTATCGAGCGCGAGTTCTCAGAAGCGGACATCGCCTTAGCCAAGCTGATGGGGTTCAGATCGAGCCGTCGTGAAAGCAACAGTTACGTCTTGTCCGGCTCTGTCGTGGGAGTGGCGACAGCTCCCATGCCGTTGCCCATCTCCACTCCCGTATGGGGCGGTACACCGCCCGGGAGTACGGGAGCGCCTGAGGGCTTGTCCTGCACCTGTGGGAGGCCAGCTTCCACTTCGTGGATGAGGTCTTCAAAGTCGTAGGGCTTGCTGAGCAGGCGCACGCCCGGCGGCAATTTCTTCTGGAAATCCGCTCCGGCCCCTGAGGTGACAATGATGCCAACAGCAGGCCAACGGTGATGAACGAGATGGGCGAGGGCAACACCATCGCCCACAATACCGCGTCCCGTAATCAGCATGCTCACCGGGATCGGTCCTTCGAGAACCCCCAGCGCCTCGGCGGTTGTGCGGACCTCTACAGTCTGGAAGCCAACATCCTCCAGCATGTCGGCTGTGACCATACGGACGACCTCGTCAGCCTCTGCGATGAGGATGGCTAAGGGCCTGCTGTTAGCCAAAATCGTGCTCCGTGTGATCAGGCCGGGAGCGCTCGCGGCTTGCAGGCACTGACGGCCGATCCCGAAGCCAGTGATGATCCTTTATGCGCTATTTATTCGCCGAACGCGATAACCCTCGGTTGTAGTCGCTCGCCATTTAAGAGCGCATCCAGGTACGGCCACTTTCCACCCCGAACCAAAGTTGCAGGACACATGGCAAGTGACCGCTTATGGGAAACGCCCATGGCGCTTTGGACGGCTGGGTGGGCTCGGAGCCGGAAGGACGGCTTCGGATGGTTTTGAGACGGTCTGCTTTTGGGACGACGAACGATCAAAGCGCACGTTCCGTCGCGATGGTTCGCGCCTCGCGTCAGGGGCTCCCAACGCTCCGCTTGTTCGTGGCGCTGGACCGCGATGTCCAAGTGAGCGAGGTCGAGGCGCAGGAGTACGAATAGGGACGCGGTTCTCGAATCATCGCCCGCCGCGTCTGGTCGAACACGCAGGACGGCCCCTCGCGGCGCCGGAGGCGGGTTCGATCGACCGCTTACGCCTCAATGTCCCGCAGCACTGCGACCGACGGTGCCGAAACCGCCGTCCTCGTAAAGGATGCTGGGCTGGGGGCCGCTAAAGCCAACGCCGAGGTCGAAGCGGGCCGAACCGCGCTCTGAAACATGCCTGACCGGGTCCGACAGCCTGTAATCGACGGTCGAGCGCACGGCACACTTGAAGGCCGGGACGTTGCAGGAAACGCGCAACGTGCCGGGACGGAGTGTGTAGCTCCTGACGGGCCACCTCCGACCGGTGGCCAGCCTCTCTTCGCTCAACGCGTCGCGGCTGTAGACCCGCCCGAATGACGTGACCGTGTCGCCGTAGTCGACTGGCATTCGACCTTTGACGAGAGCGCGTGACGACCACGTCGCGAGGTGGCGATAGGTGACCTCGATGGCCACGATGCGCATGCGCGCCTCCGACATGGCCATCGCCTGCGAGGGCATGAAGAGGCCGAGGAACGTCCCGGTGAGGAGCATTCCCGCCACGGCGTGTCCCCTAGGGGCCATCGCACCGCCACCTTTCGTCACTCGGAGAGCCACCGCACAAGACCGTCACCGCGCAGTACCGGATGGAGCGCCGCCCGGCCCTGAAAGTCTCCGGCCAGCTTCTGCACATGTGGTTGGACCGGTGCATTGCCGGCGGGACGGGCGTGCTTCGATGCAGACCCATCAATAGGGGCGACGTCCGCGAGGGTCCGACGGCGGGCGGGCGGCGGAAGGATATCGGCCAAGTTTTCCTGCGCCGAAGCCACCAACGGGCGAGCTTGGCGCATAGCCGTGGTGGTGCGCCCGGCCTGGAGCGCACCATCCGTCGGTCTCGCAGGAGGCGAAAGCGGGCGGCTGGGGTCCGCCGCAGCCGAGCGGCGCCGCGCATCGCGTTGCACAACCTGGGCAGGGTTCGTTGCGACGGTCCTGGCTGTGTTGGGGTTCTCCCACGCCCGGGAGGCTGGGCCCGGTTCAGCGGGAGATCCGGAACCCGTCGCGGAACGCACCGTATCGGGGGACCGAACTGCGGTAACGAGCGGTATGGTCGAGACGCCCGCGACGAAGGCAAGTCCCAACGCCACCAGGGCCTTCGCGTTTGGCACCATCGCCTAAGCTACTCACGTATATCCGGGAACGCACCCAACAGAGATGTCGCGAGAAGCGTTCCATGGAACGTGAGTCATGCGGCCCCGCGCTCTCTCCTGCCGAAGAGGGGGGATACGCAAAGTGCGTCGACGGCGCCCTATCCGTCCCGTGAGACCGGATGCGTCCGCTCAGCGCGACCTAGCTGCCAACCGGGTGAAGTCGCCATGCGCCTGCGCAAAGTAGGGAAGCGCCTCGATCGCGAAGCATATCGCTGCGCAGCGTCGCCGGCCTGGGTGTACCGTCGAGCGAAGGAGGCATCCCAAACGTCATCCGTCGGCGTAGCGACGGCATCACGTCCTCCGTCCAGGACGATGCGCATCGGTTGTGCGCGCTCGACGCAGTCCGACGCCGACGCCGACGCATTTCAAGAATAATTCGCCTGCGCCAGTTTCGAGGTCGAGCGTTAATCGGCCATTCATCCGAGGGATCCGGGGCCTATATCGCTTGCGTTCAAGAAAATTTGCGTCGCGACCTCTTCATAGTGATCAGCGAGCACTTAAATCTTCCTCACGGCGGTGATGCCGCGGAGGGAAGAATACCATGATGAAGCGTGTCGCAGTGGCCGCCGTAGCGGCGAGTGCCCTTCTGGCCGCCGGTCAGGCGGCTGAAGCGGAGGGCTGCATCAAGGGCGCCATCGTTGGTGGCATCGCCGGTCATTATGCGGGACACGGCGTTCTCGGCGCTGTCGGCGGCTGTGCTGCTGGGCGTGCCCTGGCCAATCGCCAAGCCGAGAGGCAGCAGGCCCCCTCCGTGAACACCGCTGGCGCGGTGCGCCCTGCCCAGGGCGCCGGCGGTTACGTCAGCTACTGATTGGGAGGCGGCGTCGCGCCGTTGCGCGGCGCCGCCCGATGGCGTCGGGATCGTAGGGACCGCGATGCCACTTCAGCATGGCCTCTGCTCGTAATGGCGCAGTTGGGTTACCGCCCGCACGAAGTCCCTGTAGTCCCGTCCTGCGATCGCGGCTGCGTGGCGGCCTGACGGATCGGTTCTGGGAGGGGCTGCGCAGATGCCGATCAGCAGGAGGGACCTTGTTGACGCGGGCTCGCCGGAGGTGCTTGTCAAACGCATCCTGCAGGCCGAGCCGAACCTTCCGGTGCCCGTGCCGATCGAAGACCTGTGCGCGCAACTCGGCATCCTCCGGATCGAGAACCTCGACACCGACGAATTCGAGGGAGGCCTCGTTACCGACGCGAGGCGCTCCGAAGGCACCATCCTCGCCAGGCGCGGGGGCGAGCCGCGTCGCCGCTTCACCATCGCGCACGAACTCGCCCACTTCCTGATGGTGCGCCACGTTCCGGATCAGCCTGACCGGTTCCTATGCAAGAGCTCTGACCTGCTTCGGCTCACAGCGAAGGCGGGTGATCAGCGGCAGCGCAGGGAGGTCGAGGCCAACCGCTTCGCCAGTCTCATGCTGATGCCCCCGCACCAGTTGCGGAGCGCCATGGCGGCCTTTCGCGAGCCCGATCTCCAGCACGTTCTCGTGCTCGCGCGCGACTTCGCGGTTGGCAAGGAGGCGGCGGCTCGGGCCTACGTGCAATATCATCCGGAGAAGATCGCCATCGTCGTGGCGGGTAACGGCCGGGTGCAGCGGTGCTACCGCAGCCTCAACTTCCCGGCCATCATCGCGGCGGTCGGCGACCCGGTCCCGACAGGTTCGCTCTATCACGGCAGTCTACATCGGCCGAACATCGCGAGCGACATCGCCGCCTGCAGTTCCGATCTTTGGATCGACGTGAACAGGGACCTCCACGCACCAGCCCTCTACGAGCAGGTGTATCGTCAGCTAAGTAGCTTTGCGATGATCCTGCTGCGTCTGGAGGCCGTGCCTGAGGAGAGCGCGGAGGAGCGCAGGCTCAATGAGGGCTGGCGTCACCGCTTCCACTCGGGGCGACGGTAGGCAAGAATCTGCTTTGACGGAATAGCTCCAACGGCCTTAGCCGCTGCCTCGTCAGACCGGGCCTTGCGGCCGTCCCGGTCCTGATCCAGTTCGCATCATAGGTCGGCAAAGACGCAATGAGGGTCGTGAATGGCCGGAACCGACGACCACCGTCGGCTACACCTCGATCAGGCTGCGGCAGAGGAAGGGGTCCTCGACGGTGTCGGTGATGCCGGGGACGCCGAGCTGCACGCCAATGGCACCGCGCCTGCGACGTCTCCTGCCGTGTCGTTGATGATCACGAATCGGCAACGGGCGGCGCTCCGCGCGCTTGGCTTTTCCGAAGAAACCATCCGGCAGATGACGCCCGCCGAGGCGCATGGAAAACTTGGATTGGCCTAGCTGCCCTCGCCTCAACGCGGATTGGTCATCTTGAGGTTTCTGCCGACCCTCATCGATGAAGCCGCAGCACGCTCATCATTTGAGCCCCCTTGGCCGCCGAAAGCTGCCAATAATCGCGCTCCGATATTTTGGGGATGGTCGCGCGCGAACCGGCGATAAAATGCGATCGCCCCTGGATTTTGTTCCTGATTTGTTCTAAATCCCCTCACGGATCGAGCCCCCCTGTTCAACCCTCGGTTACCCCGAGCCGTCCTGTGTAATGGCCGATACCGAAACCCCACCCCTCAGCCCCGACGACGCCAAGCTGATCCGCAATGAGCGGGCGAAGCTGACCGCGATGTGGGTCAACGGCGTCGCAGTCGCCTCCGTGGCTGTCGGCGGCATCTCGCCGTCCGTAGCGATCTTCTCGGGCACCGCCAGCGCGCTGACGGCAAGCGCTCTTCTGGTTGGTTGGAGTCTCCTGGCAGGTATACTACATCTGGTAGCCAGACGCCTGCTCGGAGCCCTGCGCGCGTGAGCCTGACGCTCGCACAGATGATTGTTCTTTTTCTCGGCCCGCTCGTCCTGGCGACGATGGTCGGCGTTGTCCTATGGCTGACGCATGAGAAGGAGACCGACCGTCTCAAGCGGGCTGAAGTCGAGCGCGCGATGTGGCTTAAATATCAAGCCGAACGTAAAGCGGCCGGAGAGTAGCCGCTCTGTTCGTTTGATAAGCCGCTGTCGCAGACCATCGAACCATTCCTGATTTCGCGAACGCGAAGCGCTGGACATGCGTCATCGCGCGCGCGTGAGCACACCTCATCTCGAGCTTCCCCGCGAACCGATCTTCCCCCAACCAAACAGGATCCCCCCATGGCCGGCCTCAAGGACAAGCGTGGCTTCATTGATAAGGACCGCCTCGATCTGTCAGAGCGCAAGGCTGTCGAGTTCTGGATGAAGCGCTGGGGTGTCACGCAGGACCAGCTGACGGCGGCGCATCGCAAAGTCGGGCGCATGACGAAGAACATCGCGGCCGAGCTGGGCAAGAAGCGTTAGGCGCGCGCTCGCGCTAAACGGGTGGCGTATCAGGATCGTTGTCGACGGTGAGGTCGCCGCACCCTGATCGTGTTCGAACCAGCGCCGCGGCGCGCCACGACGGCGACACACGCGGTCGAGGTCCAGCGCCATCATCGCCTGATCCGGAGAATCTCACTATTCCTGATTGCGCTGACGCTCGATTAAATTTTCTCGGCGTATCCCCGGAACAGCCTCATGGCTTTCGCGGGGGTTGCGTCGTGCTGCAGGGAAATATGTCGAACACGCAGCGCGAGGCAC
>NZ_JALNUL010000045.1:0-30375 GCF_026540775.1 Methylobacterium sp. GC_Met_3 | reverse complement strand
CCTATCCACTGGAGGGGACGCGGGTCGATCTCGGTCCGGCGGAGTGTGGCGGGGATTCTGATCTCGCCCTAAAGGTCACTGGAGGCAAGCCACCTTATGTCTGGATGGTCAACGGCATGCCCTTGTCGCAAGCGGAGCGGCGGGAGGCCACTTGGCAGCCGGACGGCGCTGGCTTTGTCAGAATCTCGGTGGTGGACGCGACGGGCGCGACCGATGCCGTACGTCTACGCCTCGATCGAGCCGCATCTGCCGAAGGTCGTTATCGTTTGCCGGCATCAGCTGTTACTGCCGGTCCCCCGACACGGACAGCCCGCGCAAATGAAAGTCTCTCTTCTCAGTCTTGCCGGCCCGCTCGACGAAGACTGATATATTCAAATCGACCTTGTCAAGAACAACATTGCTCGCGAAGGTTTGTTCCAAGACCATCGAAATGGTATCGTTTTTTCCTATCTCGGTCCACTCAGTCTTGTCGACGTTCATGCAATTAGCGACATATAAGTTATTGCACGATACAATGCCCTTGAATTTTGGACTATATGTGCTGGCAATTGACCCGGAGACAAAACTTGATCCGGTTGGATATACCAGGATCTTCGCCTCATCTCCCATATTTGTCGCCGTGACGTAGGCGCGGAGCACCCGCCGGTCGACGATCGTAGCCGTCGTCGCGCTGATCTTCAGGTCGGCTTTGACATCGGTGTTGCCGGCTGGTTGCGAAGCCGACGACCCGGATGGCGGTTGCTGATGCTCATCACCGGCTTGACCATTTTTGCCAGGTGGTCCCGCTTCGCCTCTCGGACCCGCCGGACCTGGCTCGCCCTTATCCCCCTTCCGTCCCGGGGGGCCGGGCTCGCCTCTGTCGCCCTTCTCGCCGGGAGCCCCGTCACGGCCGGGTTCGCCCCTGAGACCCGACAATTCGGCTTTGTGCTTCTCGATCAGATCCTGAACGATATCCTGTGGCGCCCGCTGAAGACGGCGCTCCAGTTCGTCCCGGAGCGATCGGTTCTGCATATCCAGTGCCTTCATGCATGCGATGAAGTCCTGAACGCGCGAGATCGGTTGCAGCTGATCGACACAACTCTCGGCTGCGGCTTGCGTCACGAGAGCGACGCTGAACACGCAGAGCCAAATCAGTCTTTTAACCGCGCGCATCCGTTCCACTCCGAAAATTGTGTGGCCGCCGAGCAAGGCACACTCGACTTTGCGCCGTCCTGTACGACGACGCGCTCGTCGCGAGGAGGGGCGGATGCCGGTGACGGAAGCTGCCGCAGGATCGTTACCGACGCGATCACGGTGCCGATGAGAAGAGCGAATACCGCGAGGGAGACGAGCCTCGTCCGTTGACTCGGACGTTGTTTCACCGAGATCGGCGCCGTCGCGCTGAGAGTGGCCGGTCCGTCGCCGTAGCCTGCGAAGGATGCCTGACGCCCCGTCTCTTCGTTCAGTCTCCCGGCGTTCGGGAAGTCGCGGCTTAGATAATCGCCCAACCGAGGCCTTTTGGAATCTTGAGAATCAAGCGGTTTGTCACGTCCGGTTCGCGACGCGCGCCCCTGCTTGCCCCCCCCATCACGCAGGGCCTTGAGGAGCCCGCGCGCCAATCCTTCCAAGAGGACAGCAACGTTTTCACCTTCTTGGTTTTGCAACCGGAAGGCGCGAAAGTCGGTCCATTGCCGCGTCTTCAGAAACGCCAGTATCTCCGCATCATGGCACTGGCTTGGGTCATCACCATCGATGTGATCCGTGTTGACGTAGTGCAGCGGAAAGACCAAGCATCGGACGCCAAGTTCCGCCTCGCGTTGACGGAAGAGCGAAACCTCCCGGCAACACCATTCGCTCTGCAGGAAGGCGGGTGTAACGATCGGAATGAGGAACGACGAGGTTCCGATGGCCGTTCGGATCTGGGTCTCCCATTCCCCTCCGGGCGGTATCGCCGCGACATCCTGGAAGATGTTGACCTTCGGCTCACGGCCGACCTGCTGCTGAAGCTCAGAGGTGAGGAGCGCCCGCAATTGGCTCAATTTTCCGCGCGCTGCGCTTTCGTCGGAAGTCGTGTAGCTCCAGAATCCTGTCGGTGTCAGCAAAGGACCTTATCCTTTAAATTCAATCATGGAGTGTGCCGAAGCTGGGGTCGGGAGTCTGGATTCAAACCCCGAAACTTCTGTGTTTATTCTGGGCAGAAGCACGCGATGGTCGCTGTCGGTTATAATTGTACTCGCGATATGGACCAGTGCAATTACCTCATGACCGATATTCGTGTCAGGAGCCAAGCATTAATTCCAGTTCCGCAACCTCGTTCTTAGTAATATCTTCACGATCGACCGCATTGCCGCGGAAGTCAAACGCCTCCGCAGTCCGTAATCGGCCGCCTGGCTGCTTCAGCGATCCCGTCCGGCGGCATCCGTGTCGTTCGCCGTCCTGCCGGACCGAGGCGTCCGGAGCCCGGAGAGCGCAGGCGCGTCGTCTACCCGGTTTCCACGTTCTTAACCCGGAAGAGGTCGGCCCAACCGGCGACCTCTTGCAACATAATGGCGGACACGTCGAATACCTCCGCGGCTAAATCCTGCGAGGCGAGGGGCTGGGCGAGGTCCAGGCTGTCGATCCGGACGGCGGCCTCGCTCATCGCGTGCGCCATCCGGGCCGACTGGCTCTCCAAGAGTTCGAGTTCAGCATAGGCCCGAATGCCGACGAAGGCGGCTGCGATGGCGGGCAAGACGGCCGCCGAGGCCCCGAGGGCGACAATGATCGCGTGCATGCCCTCTGAGCCAGCGTCCTGGTGATCTCCCGAGAGCCACAGCAACAAGAGCTTTATCATGACAAGGCCAAGTGTAGCGAAGAAGGCGTACTCCCCGCCTTGCACGAGCCACGCACCAGCGCGCCGGCTCCGCATGCGCCGGTCCGCATGATAGGCGCGCTGCTCCTCGACCAGCGTGGTCCGCAGGTAGGCGCGGGCTGCGATGAGTTCCGGCTCGCACAGGCTCCCGGTCGGCATTGGCGAGGCTCGGACAGCCGCGTTGAAGTACCATGCGACCCAGGTTTCCGCCGGGCCCAATTCCGCATTCTCGGCCTGCTCCATGGGAAGGGTGTGGCGGAGGGCGGGTGGAGGCAAGCTCCAGCCGAACAGCGCAAGTGAGCCCTGCTTGCGACACAGTTCGGCGAGGAGCCTGTAAGCGATCCAGCGGCCGTGCCAGTTCCGCCGCTCGTTCACCGCCACCAGCGCGAGAATAGTCAGGAGAAGCCACAGCTCGCAAAGCGTTGCCGCAGGTTTGAGGGCGGCGTTGGCGAGCGACGCGACGGCGCACACCACGGCGAGGCTCGCGAGGCCGAAGATCCAGAGATACGACGAACGGTAACGATCGCCGTATGCGCTCGCCGCCAGATCGGCCGGTCGGAACAGCGCGTCCCAGTAGGCGCCCGGCCCGGCCGGGGGCGTTCGCGGGGGCGGGACAGGGGTGGGGACACCGCCGATACGGCGATGTCCCCGATCGAACAGTTGCCAGAGCGGATTTTTGCGCGGCGGCCTCTCGCGAAGGTATGCCAGAAGGCCATCGTGGTAGGGTTCGAGATGACGTTGGACATGTCGCCCCACGGCACCGGGCAGCGTGCGCCCAAAGCGATACAGCGCGTGAACGGAACGGCCAATCAGGCTATGTCCGGGCCTCTCCATGCGCGGCGGCAGCAGCATTCGGGCGACGATCTCGGCTAGCAGCGAAGCGGCCTGCGCTCCCCGTGGGGCGCGATGGGGCGCGCGCAAATCCGATCTGGATCGCAGAAGACGCGGCGGGTTGCCCCCGGTGGTGTCGATCCACCAGACCGGCGGCCCGAACCGGGTCGCGAAGCCAACGATATCGCCGCTGCCGCCCCGGCCCCGGGCCGGACGACCATCCCAGACGGCGATCAACAGATCGCAATTGCGCACGACTAAACGGCCGACGGCCTCGTAGCTGCGGGTCTCGGCATCGCCCCGGACCCCGTCGAGGGTCAAGACGGGCCGGGACTCCAGCGCGGCCTCATCCAGGAGACGATCGAACTCGGAGCGGCTGTCGGCGGTCGCGAAATCCTTCTCATAGTCCGTCCGAGAGAAGGGCAGCACCACCGTGAGTGCGTACCCGGCCTCCCTGGCCAGCAACGCGACCAGACGGTCGGCGCCTTCGGCGAGCGGCGAGACGATCCGCAGGGTTGGCTGCACCGGCTCGGACGGCGGGTGGCCATAGACCGTCCGTGCGGCAGGGTCGCGGGCGACGGCCTCGATGTGCTCGCGGACCGCTTGGAGCACCTCGCGCACTTGTCCGCGAACCGCATCGGACAACTGCTCGGGGTCCCGAGAACCGGTTATGCCGATGCGGAAGGCCAGGGGCGGCCGGGGTGGATGAGGCGCCGGGGCCCGGCTCGGCGACGGGGTGGCGTGATCGACCGACAACACTCGCTCCCTGCAATGAGGCTTCCCTGGCCGTAGCCGTCTTCAACCGGCCCCGGACCGGCGGCTGTGCCCGGAGGCGCCCCCGCAGGGATCTGAATTACCAGCTTTGGTGTTCGCGCGCTCCGTCTTTTCAGGCTCCGGTGCTGGAAAGGCGAATTGAGTGCTTCGCAAATCGTGTATTGGTAGTGATCTGCTCCGGATGGGGCGGTACTCAGCAAGGGCCGTCGGCAGTGCCAGGAACCCGCGGCAATCAATTCCAGACCGGTTCATGGTTCGCGCTTGCGCCATTCGCGATCGTCGCCTTCGGGCTTGCCTACTGGGGCTTCGACCATCAGTGCACGGGAACTCCCTGCGCGGTTCCGACGGCCCTGGAACGGGTCGAGCACTCGTTCAATCTCGCCCGCGGGCGCGGCGGCTTCGCCCTGGGCAAGGACCCATGGCAGTTGGTGCTGGCCCAGTGGCTGCTGCCGCTGGCGGCCGGCCTAACAGCCGCAAAACTGTTCCTTCAGAGCCTCCGCCGTGATCTCCGGGTCGCCTTCGCCCGCCGCAGTCGGGATCATGTGATCGTCTGCGGCCTCGGAGATACGGGCCGGGCCATCGCCGAGCAGATGCGCGCGGCGGGCGCCCGCGTCGTGGCCGTCGACCTCGACGCCGCGTCCGTCAACGCTCTAGCCGTGGCGGATGCCGGGGCGCCGGCCATCAAGGGGGACGCCCGCTCGGCCGCCACGCTTCGTATCGCTGGTCTGCGGCGGGCGCGGGTCCTTGTCGTGACGACGGGCAACGACATAACGAATTTGGAGATCGCCCTCACCGTCGCCCAGAATGCGTCGGTTCTCTCACGAGCCAGCGGACAGCTGGTGGTCGCCCCGGAAATGCGCACGGATTGGCTGTTCGAGCGGTTCCTGCGTCAGACCGAGACCAGCCTGAGTTCCAAGCGTGTCGATTTTCAGATCGTTAACCGCTCCGAGATCTCGGCCCGTGAGCTGTATCGGCGGCCCTTTTTCGCGGCCCGGGCGGCGGAGGACGTGAGTGAGACCGTGATCGCAGTGATCGGCTTCGGCGATCTGGGTCGCGCGGTGCTGGCCCAGGGTTCGCTCACTGGCTTCGCCTTGCCGGGACATCGCCTGCAGGCCATCGTGCTGGACGCGGATCCCGACGCCGCCCTTGCGAAGTTCCGCACCCTCTATCCGAGGTCGGACGACATCATCACGATGGAGCCGATAAAGGGCCGCCTGACCGAACAGGAGCCGGGAACATGCGGGCTCCTGGCCAAGGTGATCGAGCGGGGACTCGCTGCCGTCTTCGTCTGTCTTCCGGACGACGCGGACGCGCTTTTTGTCGCCACCCAGGCCCGCGGGATGCTCGACAGGGAAGAGAGGCGCGACGTCCCGGTCTACGTTCGGACGCGTGCGCGGCGAAAGATCGCCGATTTCCTCGCGGTCGGTCAGGACGGACCGCAGGTGTCGGACCGGTTCGTGCCGTTCGGCGATTGCGCCGACTTGATCGCATCGAACCTGATCGCGGACCGGGAGATCGACAGGACAGCCCAGGCCTGCCACGACGCCTATCTGGAGGCGGTCCAGGGCGAGCGGGATCAGGACGGCGCGAAGGAACAGGCGGGGCGTCTGCCATGGCCGATGCTGCCCGAATTGTTCCGGCGCTCGAACCGGCTCTTCGCCGATCATATCGCAATCAAATTGCGGGCTGCGGGATTGCGTTCAAGTCCCGCCTCCTCACCTCGCCTCCTCGCCTTCACTCAAGCCGAACTCGACGGGCTGGCTGCGCACGAGCATTGGCGATGGTTCGCGGAAAGAAGGATGGCCGGGTGGGACCATGGCGAAGTCCGTGACGACCTTCGCCAGCGGCACCCGGCGCTGGTGGATTGGGCTGACCTCCCCGAGGCCATCAAGGAGCAGACACGGAGTATCGTCGCGCGAATCCCCTCCATTCTGGCCCGGATCGACCTCGAAGTCCGGCGGGATTTCGTGGTCGGCCGCCCCGGGGCGATTGAGGACGCGGCGGGCGCTCTGGATGCCTTCGATCCGGCAGGGATCGGCCATCTGGTGCTCGTCCTAGACCCGAGCGAGCCGCAGAGCCGAAGCCTCGCCCTCCGCGCCGTCTTGAAGCCGCATGTAACCCTGCGGCTGCAACGCTCGGCCGTGGCATCGAAGGACACGCTCGACCCCACGCTGGCGGCAGGCTTCGTCGGGCTCTCGGAGGACGAAAGGCTCCTATTGCACGAGCGGATCGATGGGAACCTCGTCCAACAGGGGAAGCGTGCGACGCCGATCCAGATACCGTTGAGCGGTGCCCAGGAACCCGCGCCGGCGTTGCTTTCGGTCTGACAGGAGGTCCTCATTTTGCAGGATGGCGATCCGGTTGGCGCAGCCGTCCATTCCGGGTTCGAAAGGCGGCGGGATTCTCATCTCTTCGGGCCTGGCCCCAAACGCATCCTCGCGCTGAACGGGGGTGGGGTCAGGGGCGCGATCACTCTCGCCTTTCTTGAGGAGATTGAGGCCACGATCGAACGGATCGAAGGGCGCGCAGTCCGCCTCTGTGACTGGTTCGACCTGATCGCGGGGACATCGACGGGTGCCATCATCGCTTCCGCCCTAGCCCTTGGCTACCGGGCCGCCGAGGTTCGGGCGCTCTACGAGCGGATCGCCCCCCGCATTTTCCGCCATTCCCCGTTCCGGATCCTCGGGTTGCAGGCGAAATTCGACGCCAAGGCTCTGAGGACCGAACTCGCGGCCGTGATCGGCGACCGGAGACTGGATACTACGGATCTTCAGACTGGTCTCTGCCTCGTCCTCAAGCGCATGGATACCGGTAGCAGCTGGATCCTAGCCAATAATCCGCGCTCGACGTACTGGGATACTCCGGCGGACCGGTCCTTCATCGGAAACCGGCATCTCGATCTCGCGAAGATCGTGCGCGCGAGCACCGCGGCCCCCCATTATTTCGCTCCCGAGTTGATCGAGGTCGTCGCCGGAATGCCCGGCGGCTTGTTTCTCGATGGCGGGCTAACGCCGCATAACAACCCCTCCTTGGCGGCTCTGATGGTGGCCCACCTGCCGGCCTACGGACTGAACTGGGCGCTGGGACCGGATCAACTGACAGTTGTTTCGATCGGCACCGGCTCGTTTCGCCCCCAGCTGTCGGTCCGGCAGGCCCGGCGCTCGGGTGCCATCGGTCTTGCTGTCAAGGCCTTGGCTGCGCAGATTGCAGATGCCGAGCTGTTGACGTTGACATTGATGACGTGGCTTGGCGCGTCGCCGGTTCCATGGCCGATCAATTCCGAGATTGGCGATCTCGGTCCGATCATACCACCGTTCGGCCATCTGTTCCGCTTCCTGCGCTACGACATCCAACTCGAGCAACGGTGGCTCAAGGAACACCTTGATTGCGATCTCGATCCGGTCGAGATCGCGCGTCTTCACCGAATGGACGACTCTGCCAACATCCCGAGAGTCTACACTCTAGGACAGCGCGCCGCCGCCCGGCTGATCAAGCGGGAACACTGGGAGGCGACCGGCTCCTGAGGACAGTACGCAATCGCCACAAATTGTCTGGATTCCTCAGATCTCGCGAGGATGGAGTTATGACGAAGCGAACCTCATCTTTGTCCCCTCACGTCCCCGAGCTTCAGCGGGCCAGCGAGATCCTACGCCAGGCAACGGCGGCTGTTGCCCAGGCGGGGTTCGGCCGTCGATTCTGGTCATAATCGCCTTCATCGACGGGCATCGTGCGCTTCCACGACACGCGGGAGGCCAGTCCGCGCGGTTATTGGCTGAGACTAAGCCCAACACATTGCTGATGACCGCGCCTCGGCGCGTGCACGCGGCCACCTTTGAGGTCTACAACGCCTCGAAGGTCTGTCGCGCGGTCCCTGAATCGATTCCGGACGAGGCGGCGTCGTGATCTCAAGCCGGCGGTGTCAGCCTGAGCGGACGAACTGCGTAACGGGTTCTGTCTGCTTTTGGGACGCTGGAAAGAACCGTTTAATGGCCGGGATGGGCGCAAAGCCGAACGTCCGGTTCTGCGCGCAATGGCGATCCAGCGTGACGTAGTCTGGCCGAAAGCAGCCAGTCCGCTTCGGAGCAGGCTCGCCACAAAAGCGGACGGCCTCCTATCGACCCAACCCAGCCGCCCGAACCGCTCCCGTCGCTTCTCCAAAGCGGATGTTCGTCGGCGATTTGGCAACTTCGTTAGACGCAGCCATAGGCGGTGTGCGCTTTCTCACCGAGTCTTTGAAAGCAGGTGCTTTAGCCAGCTCGGATGAGCATCAGCATCCACGACGTCAGCGTCCCCGTCTTCGTTAACGCGCTTCGCAATATGAGCACGTGGCTCGACAAGGCGGCATCGGAAAAGCCGGAAGCCGAGTTGCTCATCCGGCGGCTGGCTCCGGACATGAGGCCACTGCCTGCCCAGTACCAAATGGCGTCCGACAGTGCGAAGAACGCGGTGGCGCGGCTCGCCGGGATCGAAGCGCCCTCGATGCCCGACGTCGAGGCGACCTTCGCCGATCTCAAGGAGCGCTGTGCCAGAACGATTGCCTTCGTTGAAGGCATTGATCCGGCGGCGTTGGCTTCAGGCGCGGAGCGGGAAGTCGAACTGAAGTTTCCGAACGGCATGGGATACCGCTTCAGCGGGCAGGCCTATCTCACCGGCTTCGCGCTTCCGAACTTCTTCTTCCACGTGACCACAGCCTACGGGATCCTCCGCGGCGCTGGAGTGAGCCTCGGCAAGCCGGATTTTCTCCAGCATCTCGGGCCGCCGAACATTCACGCCGCGTAGTAGTCGCTCCGGCTCCCCCGAAGTCCAAAGCCGACCTGCCGGATCAGGTGAACGCGCGCATGACGCGTTCTCCGCGGCAGTTTCTGTGTGGTGGACCGAGCCAAACCGCTGCGGGTGCGTGCTGGGTGCGGCGGAGTGTGACCAAGTAAATGATGCAGGATCTCGCAGTCCGCTCTCATGCCTCATTTGCGCGTAAGCAAACGGTCAGAAATCCACCCAACCTAGACGTTTACCGGTTACAACTGACGCGACCGGCGTTGGCCGAAAGCGGCTGGTCCGCTTCCGCGTGCCGCCATGGCAAGAGCGGAGAGCCCTTCTCCCGGAGGCTTGCCCTCCACTAAGCGTCAGGTCTGCGCGGGCTTCGAATGGCCCGGTGCAGGCATCCCGCAGACCCTCAACAGCCGCGAGAGCCACACCCGATCGGACTTTGTGATTTGGCTTTCCAGCAACAATTTGCTCTCCCTTTGCTGCGGACGCATCGTCCGATCACAGCTTCGGGCGCGCGGCGCTGCGCCGACATGGGGGATGCATGACGGCAGCGCTCGGGATCATGTGCAAGGCCCCGCGCCCCGGTCTGACCAAAACGCGCCTTGCCGCACGCCTCGGTCCGGAGAAGGCAGCCCATCTCTCTGCCTGTTTCCTGGCGGATGTCGCCGGTGTCGTGCTCGCGGTCCCCGAGGTCCTGGGACGGCAGGGATACGGCATCTATGCGCCCGCGGGATCGGAAGCTGAGCTCGCTGCCATCCTGCCGCCCGCCTTCCGCCTGCTGCTTCAGGAAGGATCCGATTTCGGGGTCATCCTCGGAACAGCCGTGCGTCGTCTGCTGATTGAGCAGGCGCACGACTGTGTCGTGCTAATCAACGCCGACTCGCCGACCCTGCCCGCATCGCTGCTCTCGGACACGATCGTCTCCCTGCGACGGTCCGGGGACCGCGTGGTGCTGGGGCCCGCCATCGACGGCGGCTACACGCATATCGGGCTGAAGGCCGATCATCCCGAACTTTTCGCCGGCATCCCGTGGAGCACAGACGCAGTGCTGGCCCGTACGCTGGAGCAGGCTGCCGGCATCGGCTTGGAGGCCGAGGTGCTCCCCCGTTGGTACGACATCGACGACGCGGGGACATTCCACCTCCTGCAGGACGAGATCGCGGGAATCCCGCCGGCTTTCGCCGCGGACGGCCTCGTCGGGGGTCAGGCGCCCGCGACGCGCGCGCTGCTGACCCAATGGCGTGACGCGTGAGCCCTGTCCGTCGCCTGACGGCCCTCGGCATCGCCGGAACCGTGCTGATCGGGCTCGGCATGCCGCTTCTTCGGGGCTTCGGCGACGATGCGTTACTGGCGCTCGCCTGCGCCGGCGGCGTGATCGCCGCACTGGCCGCGCGCATGGACGACCTCACGGGACCCCGAGCGCTCGCCATCATTGTCGGCGCCGGCCTCGCAATGCGGCTCCTCGCGCTGTCCGCGCCGCCGATCCTGTCGACCGACATCTTCCGCTACGTCTGGGACGGGCTTGTGCAGGGCGCCGGGATCAACCCCTACCGCTATGTCCCGGCCGACCCGGCGCTAACATTCCTGCGCGACGCGCAGGTCTATCCGTTCATTAACCGCGCCGACTACGCGGTGACCATCTACCCCCCGGTGGCCCAGGCGTTCTTCCTCCTCGTCACCCGCATCTCGGCGAGCCCGCTTGCGATCAAGGTCGCCCTCGTGGCGTGCGAGGGCATGACGATCGTCGCCCTGATCGGTCTGCTGCGCCTCACGGGAAAATCGGAGGCCCGCGTCGCAGCCTACGCTTGGCACCCGCTCCCGGTCTGGGAGATCGCGGGCCAGGGCCATGTCGACGGCTTGATGATCGCGCTGATGATGCTCGGCCTGTGGCTGGCGCTGGCCGTCGGCCGCCGTTACGCGGGCGCGACATCGGTGGTGCTGGCGGCGCTGGCCAAGCCGTTCGCCCTAATCGCGCTGCCCGGCCTGTGGCGACCCTGGGACTGGCGGATGGTCGCCCTCGTGCCGATCGTGATCGCGCTCGCCTATCTGCCCTACCTGTCCGTCGGGAGGGGCGTGCTCGGCTTCCTCGCCACGGGCTACGCCGCCGAGCAGGGCCTGTCCTCGGGCTCGGGCTTCACGCTGCTGCGGATCTGGCGGCAGTCGGCCGGCATGTGGCCTCACGACACCCAGATCTACCTGATCCTGTGCCTGATGACCCTGGCGGCGCTGGCGCTGCGCACCGGGTTCCGGAGGGTCCGGACACCGGAGTGGAGCCTGCGCGACATCAATTGCTCGATCGTGACGTTACTCTTCCTGCTCTCGCCCGAATTCCCATGGTACTTCCTTATGGCCGTGCCATTTTTAAGTGTCGCTGCCACGCTTCCGGGTTGGGTCCTCACGGTGGGAGGCTTCATGCTCTACGACGTCGTTCCTGGCGATCCGCAGCTCTCCTATGACGCCCGCTCAGCGATCCTCGCCGCCTTGGTGGCGGCCGCAGCGCTGGTGCAGGTTGGAATCTGCCGCCGTTCCGGGCTCATCCGATGACCACCGCCACGCAACCAGCCGCCCCGGCCTTCGACCCGCGCCGCTACCACGAGGCGGCGCCGCAGACAGTCGAGACCGTCGTCGAGCGCATGCCGGTCTGCCTCTATCTGGAGGTGACGAACCGCTGCAACCTGCTCTGCACCACCTGTCCGCGCACCTATGTCGAGCTCGAACCGCCGGCCGATATGAGCTGGGCGCTGTTCACCTCCATCGTCGATCAGGTGCCGGATCTCAGCCGCGCCGTGCTCCACGGGGTCGGCGAGCCGATGTTGGTCAAGGACCTGCCCCGCATGGTCCGCTACCTCAAGGATCGCGGAACCTACGTCCTGTTCAACACCAACGGCACGGTGCTGTCGGAGAAGAACGGGCGGGCCCTGATCGAGGCCGGCCTGGATGAACTGCGCGTCTCGCTCGATGCCTCGACGCGGGCCTCCTACATCACGGTACGCGGCAAGGACTATTTCGAGCGGATCCTGAAGAACGTCCGGGCCTTCCGGGCGCTGCAGGAGCGCGAGGGCCACGCGAAGCCGCGGGTCTCAGCTTGGCTCACCGGCCTCAAGGAGACCCTGCCGGAGCTGCCCGCCTTCGTGCGGGTGGCGGCCGAGGCCGGCGTGAAGGAGGTCTACCTCCAGCGGCTCGTCTATTTCGCGGACGACGCCCTCGGCATGGCGCGGCCCGATCAGGCCCTCTACGAGCGCATGGAGGCGGACGAGGCCCATTACCTTACCGAGGCCGAGGCGGTCGCGCGCGCGCTTGGGCTCACCTTCTCGGCCTCGGGGGCGGCGAGCGAGCCGGGGATGAGCCTCCGTCGCGACGCGGACGGTTCGCCCTGGTCGCTCTGTCGCCGGCCCTGGAACGTGATGTACGTCACCGCCAACGGCCGGGCGCTGCCATGCTGCATCGCGCCGTTCTCGCAGCGCGGCTACGAGAACTACACCCTCGGCGATGCCACGCAGGAGACCCTGCGGGAGATCTGGAACGGCCCGGCCTACGCGGATTTCCGGGCCGCCCTTCTTTCAGACACGCCGCCGCAGGCCTGCGGTAATTGTGGGCTCCGCTGGAGCCTATGACCGCAGCATCCTTCGTCACGGCCGTCGTGCCCTGCCTCGACGAGGAGACCGCGATCGGCGGCGTCGTCGCGGGGCTTCTGGCGAACGGGGCCGACGCGGTCCTCGTCGTCGATGGCGGCTCGCGGGACGCCACTCGGGAGCGGGCCGCCGCTGCGGGCGGGCGCGTGATCCTCGAGCGCCGCCGCGGCTACGGACGGGCGATCCAGACCGGGATCGCCGCGCTGCCGCCGGAGACCGCCATCGTCCTGTTCGTCGACGGCGACGGCAGCGACCGGCTCGATCGCGTCCCGGCCCTCCTCGATCCGATCCGCGCGGGCCAGGCGGACTTCGTGCAGGGCTCCCGGATCCGCGGCGACCGCGAGCCGGACGCCATGAGCCCCCAGCAGATCGTCGCCGGGCACCTCGCGGGCTGGCTGCTGCGGCTCACCTACGGCGCCCGCTTCACCGACATGTCGCCCTACCGGGCGATCCGCCGCGACGCGCTGGAGCGCCTCGGCATGCGGGACGAGACCTATGGCTGGAACCTCGAGATGCTGATGCGCGCCGCCGCGGCGGGCCTACGCTGCGCGGAGGTCGACGTCGGGCAGCGCCCGCGGCAGGGCGGCGCCTCGAAGGTCTCGGGGGACTGGCGGGTGGGGATGCGCGCCGCCTGGGTCATCGGCACGACCTTCCTGCGCCTCGCCCGCGCCCTGTCCCGCGAGGGGCGCCGGTCCGGCTGACGCGCCGCCCCTCAGGTCGCGACGCGGACCAAGCTGGCGGCCCATCCGAAGGTGAGGCCGGGCGGGTACCGGCGGCGCAGCGCGGCGTCGAGGCCGAGACTGCGGCCCGCCGCGAAGACGCTGAACAGGGCCATGAGGCCGCCGAGGAAGACGTAGGTCCACGGCCATTCCTGCGGGTGCAGGTAGAGGCCGAGCCAGAGCTGCGCCACGAACGCGACGCCGATCGCCCCGATGACCCGGACGCCGAGCCCGAGCAGCAGCGAGACCGCGAAGGTCAGCTCCGTGACAAACACCAGCACGTCCAGAATGTAGAACGCCGGCGTCGGCAGCAGCACGCTCTGCACGAACTCCCGGTGGATCGCGAAGGCGGCGTTCGTCACCTCCTCGCCGGTCCAGTAGTACAGCCCGTTCTCGGTGGAGAAGAGCGGCAGCTTCCAGAGCATGCCCTGGAACCACATGCCGCCGATCAGGGCGCGCAGCGCCCACAGGGTGACGTCGCGGCCCGTCCGCTGGGCCGGGTCCTCGATCCATTCCCGGATCGCGATGACGATGCTGGCCAGGACCAGCAATGCGAAGCCGCCGGCGACCAGCCAGCGCCCCCAACCGAGGGCGATCTCGTCGCTCTGCTGCCCGATCAAGAACAGCCACGTGTCGGTGAAGGGGTCCGTCCGCATCGCATCGATCCTCTCAAGGGCTGCGTCTCAAGGGCTGCGCGCCGTCAGGTACAGGCCGCCCGCAACGGCGGGTCAGCCGCGGACCCGTGCAGGGGTTTGGAGAGCCGTGTCGGCAGGTCGGTGAGGCGCAGCGAGCGGCGCAGGGCCCGGGACAGGGCATCGACCAGCGCGGTCAGGAGCGCCGTGGCAACAATCAGCACCACGGCGACGTCCAGGCGCATCTCGGAGATCGCGGCATCGACGTAGAAGCCGAGCGTCGCGACCCCGAGGATGCCGAAGATCGCGCTCTCGCGCAGGATCAGCTCCCAGCGATACAGCAGGTAGGCCAGGAACTGACCGTAGAGCCGGGGCAGCGTCTCGTAGCTGTACAGATTCAGGCCGGACGGGGCGTCGGGGCGGTAGGCGAGGTCGTCGGCGTGGCGGCCCATGAGGTAGCCGACGATGCCGGCATTGTGGATCGTCAGCGCCAGGATCGCCGGCAGCATCGACGGGCCGAGCAGCTGCAGCAGCACGTAGGCCAGCATGTATTCCGGCGTCGAGCGTACGATCACCAGCAGGACCCGCCCGAACGGCTGCCCGACCGGCCCGGCGAAGCGACGGGAGGCAAGGGGGAACAGGATGAGCGCGCCGAGGCCGGTCGCGACCAGCGCGATCTGGGCGAGCACCAGGGTCTGGAGGGCGCCGGGCAGGATCTGCTCCGTGACGATCGGCCGAAGCCAGAGCCCGAACCGGCCCCAGGTCGCCGGGTCGAGGACGGCGCCGGACCGGAGCGGGCTCGGCACGATGTCGTGGCCGAGGAAGCGGCCGAGGCTCGTCAGCCAGTCGGTCGTCCCGATGGTCTTGGGCAGGGCGAGGACGCTGCCCACGAGCAGGACCGGCAGGGTCGAGAGGCGCATCCAGAGGCGGCGGGAGCCGATCAGGACGTAGAAGATCAGCAGCAGGGCGCCCGCCTCGGCGTAGCGGCCCTGCCGGAAGGCGGATTCGAGATAGAAGCCCATTGTGGGCAGGCCGATGAAGCCGAGCACCAGGGTCGAGCGCATCGCGCATTCGAACCGGTAGAGCGTGTAGTGCCGGAACGCCGCGGCGACCTCCGGCAGGCGGGCGTAGGCGAACGCCGAGAGGGCGCCGGTCCCCGCCGGCAGGACGCGCAGGGCGGAGAGATCCGCCTCCTCGATGATCTCCGAATAAACCTTGGCGCAGATGCCCGCATAGGGCAGCGCGATGGCCAGGATGCCGGTGGTCGCCGACAGGCCGAATACCTGCGTCAGCAGCAGCGCCCAGAACAGTTCGTGGACCGAGCGCAGGCCGGCGCAGACGAGCCGCACGCTCCGGGACCTAGCGAACGGTATGGCGAGCATGAAGCCGGCGCCGGCCCCGATCGTCACCCCGAGCATCGCGAAGGCGACGGTGTAGACGACGCACCAGATCTCCACCGACGGGAAATCCGGGTGGATCAGGCCGGCGAGCAGGCGCCGCAGGTCGGCCCAGGGGTGAAGGCTGGTGACGGCGAGGTCGGCCAGCAGAAGCGCCGCCGCCGCGCCGCCGACGAACCAGCGGGTCGCCGCGGCGTAGCCCCGGCCGGCCGTCACGCGCAGGACGTTCATGCGGCCTGCCCATAGAACGGGACGAGGGCCGCCTCGTCCAGGTCGCGGGCGGGCGCGTCGAGAACGATCCGGCCCGCATCGAGCACGATGATCCGGTCCGTGTGCGCCAGCGCCAGGGCGATGTCGTGAAGCGCCAGAACGAGGGTCTGGTGGCGGGCGGCCATCCGCTCCAGGATCACGCCACCCTGCCTGCGGTCCAGGGCCGAGACCGGCTCGTCGCCGATCAGGATCGGGCGCCCGTTGTAGAGCGCCCGCGCGACCGAGACGCGCTGCTGCTGGCCGCCCGACAGCGCCCCGGCCTTGGCTCGGACCGCGTCAGCGAGTCCGACCTCCCCGAGGATCCCACTTACCTCCGCGAGATCGGCGCGGGCCGGGAACGCCAGGGTTCGCAGGTTGTGCAGGGTCGAGCGCCGGTCGAGACGGCCCATGTAGACGTTGTGGAACACCGAGAGCGTCCGCACCAGGGCCGCTGCCTGCGGGATCAGGGCCACCCGCGGCTGGACCTGGGCGTGGATCAGCCCGAGCAGGGTGGACTTCCCCGCGCCGGATCGACCCATCAGCGCGATGCGCTCGCCCGCCCGGACGGTGAGGTCCACGCCGAACAGGACGGGCTTGCCGTCATAGGCCGCCGTTGCGCTCGACAGAACGATTTCGGCTTCGGCTTCGGTTCGGGGCGGGCTCACGATAGCGCGCGGCTCAATCCAACAGGCCCGTGGATTTCGCAACGCGCTCCACCGGCTCGTAGGCGGCGTTGGTCACCGGAATGAACTTCGAGCGCGCGAAGGGCGCCAGGATCGCCGGGTCGGTGATGCCGACCAGCGCTGCCTTGAGCCGCTCCGTGAACCCGGCCCCGTAGATCGCGTCGACATCGCCGCGCACGGTCCACTGATAATCCGGGAAAGGCGGGCTCTCCCAGATGATGCCGACCTCCTTCGGGTCGACCTTGCCGGCCTTGTTGTCGAGATCCCAGACCGAATAGTCCACCGCCCCGACCTCGAAGGCCCCGGACTGGACGAGCTGGATCGTGCGGCTGTGATCGCCGGAGAAACCGACCCGGGAAAACACCTCCTCGGGCGTCTTGCCCGGGAACGCCTCGCGGATGAAGTATTCCGGCATCAGCCGGCCCGAGGTCGAAGCCCGGGAGCCGAACGTTAAGGTCTTGCCGGCGATCGCTTTGGGAAAATCGGCCGTGCGCGTCAGGCCGGTCTTGGTGTTGGCGATGAGGTAGGTCTTGAACGCCGCGTCCTCGGCGCCCTGCGCGATCGCCTGCGCCCCGGGCGCGGCCTTGCGCGCCTGCACCCCGGTGAAGCCGCCGAACCACGCGAGTTGGACCTGCCCGTTCGTGAAGGCCGTGACCGCCGCCGGGTAGTTCTTCACCGGGAGGTACTTCACCGGCACGCCGAGCTTGCCCTCGAGGTAGGCGGCGACCTTGCCGAAGCGCTCGACGAGACGGCTCTCGTCCTGGTCGGGGATGCCCGTGAACACGAAGGTCGGCTTGTCACCCTGAGCGTCGGCGGCCTGGGGCAGCGCGAGGCAAGCCAACGCGCCCAGCAACGCCCGGCCCAATGTCCGTCTCCGCATCGAGAGCTCCCGTTCGAATTCCGACTGCGAACGACGCCATGCCGGCATCAATGTCCAATCAACTGACAGCTAGCCCATGTCTAGCGAAGCACTCAGCGAAGCCTGCTGATGGCTGTCGTTCGTCTCACCGCACCGTGCGGTTACCCATCGCGAAGTCGCGTCGCTGCGGCAATCGGCCCGGCGGGCGCTGTCACGACTTCGGCCTGTTCGACTTCGGCCCTGGCGGCTGTCCCGGTGTAGAGAGTGAAGTCCAGCCGCGGTGATCAATCTTGCTGAAGATGTGATGTTACCAATGCGGCTGGCCGTGCGAAGGACGCCATGACGCCCGAAATTAGGCGCCGATCGCCCGATGGTGCCTGTCCAGATCAGGCGAGAGGATTCATGGCCATGGACGCCGGGACGCCGCAGCCTCCGGAGCCGGACACCGTCGCCCCGACACCGTCATTCGCCTTGGGGGTCGGGCTCACCAACGAGTGCAATCTCGCCTGTTCCTTCTGCTACCGCGATCCCGATCGCCTGGACCGGCTCGGACCGGAACAGCTTCGGATGGTGCTCGACAGCCTGCCGGTGCGCTCGGTCAATCTGGGGACGGGCGAGAACGGGATGCACCCCCAGTTCCCGCGGCTACTCGATCTGCTCCGGGCCGAGCCGATCAAGCTCACGATCACGTCGAACGGGCACTCGATCGCCGTGATGGACGACGCGGCGGTGCAGGCCTTCGCCGACGTGGAATTCTCGATCGACTATCCCACCCGGGAGGAGCAGGACGCGCAGCGCGGGGTCGGCAACTGGGACCTCGTGATGGCGCAGGCCGCCCGTTGCCGGGCGCTGGGCGTCGGCGTCACCTTCATCGCCGTGATGATGCGGACCAATTTCGACCGGCTGCACGAGATCGCCGCCCTGGCTCGCGGCTTCGATGCGCCGCTGCGCATCAACGTCTATCAGGCGGTGCGTACGGACGCCTTCGCGCTCACCTACGCTGAATACTGGGACGGGTTCGTGCGCCTCTTCGCCGAGACCGACGTGATCGCCATCGGCGAGCCGCTCGTCCGGGCCATGGCGGGCCTCCCGGCGCGCCGGGGCGGATGCGGGGTCGGCACGGTGCGCGTCACGCCCCGTGCGACGGTGCAACCCTGCGTATACTGGGGTGGCGCCGGCCAAAGCCTCGAAACCCTACGTCAGGCCGGCAGCGCGATCGTCGCCACGGACCCCTTCGCGGCGGTTCGGGCCCTGCCAGAACCCTGCCGGGGCTGCGCCTACGAGGATTCCTGCCACGGAGGCTGCGCAGGGCGGCGGCGGCTGATGGAGCGGCTCGATCAGGTCGACCCGTACTGCCCGATCGTTCGTGGCGAGGTCCGGCCCCTGTCGGTCGTCATGGCCCCGGCCCGCGACCTGCCGAAACTCGAGAGCGCCTGCACGACGATCGTCCAGGCGCGGCCAGCCCGTGGCTGAGGCGCCCGCGGCGCTCGCCGGTCTGAGCTGGCTCGCGACGGCCTATGAAGTCATCCTGTGCGACGTCTTCGGCGTGCTCCACGACGCGGCGCGGGTCTTTCCCGCCGCCGCCGACGCGCTGACCGCCTTCCGGGCCGGCGGGGGCACGGTGATCCTGGTCTCGAACGCGGCCGAGCCCGGGATGCGTCTGGCGGAATCCCTCCGGACCCGCGGGATCCCGGACGTCTACGACGACCTCGTGACCGGAGCCGATGTCGCCCGAAGCCTCCTCGACGCGGCGGCTGTCCGGCGCGTTCATCACATCGGGCCGGCGCGCGACCGGGTCCTGTTCGAGGGGCTGCCGGTCACACCGGTCCCGGTGGACGCGGCCGAGCAGATCGTTTGCACGGGCTATCCGGAGTGCGACGACAACCTCGACGCGACCCTTGAAGCCGCGCTCCGGCGCGGCCAGCCCCTGCTCTGTACCAACCCCGACACGAGCCTGACGGTGGGCGCGACGCGCCTGCGCTTCGCCGGTCTCGTCGCCGAGCGCTACCGCGCTCTCGGGGGCCACGTCGTGGAGACCGGGAAGCCCGGTGCCCTGATCTATCGCCGCGCCCTGGACAAGGCTGCGAGCGTCCGCGGACAACCTGTCGCCCCCGCGCACGTCCTGGGGATCGGTGACACCGTCGCTCTCGACGTGGCGGGTGCACTGGGAAACGGCTTCGCAGCGCTCCAGATCGGAGCCGCGCAGCCCCCGCCGATAAACGCGTCCGACCGGCTATACCGGATGCCTGCGCTTGTCTGGTGACCGCGTGCCCGACACGTTCCGTCCCGGATCACGACACGAGAGGATTGATCGATGGATATGCCCCCGGTTCGTCTCACCAGCCTCGCCCATGGGGGCGGGTGCGGCTGCAAGCTCGATCCCGCAGTGCTGCGCACGCTCCTGGCCGACCAGCCGGTCGCCGGTCCCTTCGAACGCCTGCTGGTCGGCAACGAGACCGCCGACGATGCGGCAGTCTGGGCCCTGGACGACGGTACTTGCCTGATCGCCACCACGGACTTCTTCACGCCGATGGTGGACGACCCGCACGATTTCGGCCGGATCGCCGCCGCCAACGCCATCTCCGACGTCTACGCGATGGGCGGCAAGCCGATGCTGGCGCTGGCCATCCTGGGCATGCCGGTCGGTAAGATCGCCCCCGAGACCGTCGCCGAGATCCTGAAGGGCGGCGCGGCCACCTGCGCCGAGGCGGGCATTCCGATCGCGGGCGGCCACTCGATCGACACGCCCGAGCCGATCTACGGCCTGGCGGTGATCGGCTCGTGCGACCGTGCGCATCTGCGGCGCAACGCCGATGCCCGCACCGGCGACGTCGCCATCCTGACCAAGCCCCTCGGCGTCGGGATCTACTCGGCGGCGATCAAGCGGGAGGCCCTAGATGCCTCCGGCTACACGGATTTCGTCGCCACCACGACGCGCCTCAACAAGGTCGGAGCGGATCTGGCACGCGATCCGGAGGTCCACGCCATCACCGACATCACCGGCTTCGGCCTCCTGGGCCACGGCCTGGAACTCGCACGCGGCGCCGGCCTGACCTTCGTGATCGCCGGGGGCGGCATCCCGCTCCTGCCCCGGGCCGAGGCCCTGGCGCGGGAGGGCTTCGTCACCGGAGCCTCGCACCGGAACTGGGCGAGCTTCGGGGGGCAGGTTGCGCTCCCCGAGGGCCTGCCGGACTGGCGCCGGCACATCCTCACCGATCCCCAGACCTCCGGGGGCCTGCTCGTGACCTGCCCCCCCCCGCGGGCGGAAGCGATCCTGGCCCAATGCCGCGCCGCGGGCTTCGCGCAGGCGGCCGTGGTCGGGCGGTTCGAGGACGGCCCTGCCGCGATCCGCGTCGAGGCCTGACACCGCCCATGCCGCCGCACGAGCGCGCGATTGCCCCGATCCTGCATGACAAGGCACACGGAGAGGCCTCGACGTTCACGCCCGAGAATCTCCTCCGCGAGGCGCGCCGGCAACGCGGTCTCGGCGCAGGCCGAGTGCCGGCACTGTGCGTCCTCGACCCGGACGGCGACATCGTCCGCCACCTCTGCGCGACCGGGCGGGCCCGGCCCGATCCCGACTGGGCCTGCTACCACAGCACCCTGCACCGGTTCGAGGAATCCGGGCGCGCGATCGGCATCGTCGGCTGCGCGGTCGGCGCGCCCTTCGCCGTGCTGGTGGCCGAGCAGATGTTCGCCTCCGGCTGCGAACTCCTGATCAGCATCACCTCGTCCGGTCAGATTACGGCCCTGCGGGCGCCGCCCTATTTCATCCTCATCGAGGCGGCCCTTCGCGACGAGGGCACGAGCTACCATTACCTGCCGCCGGGCGAGTTCGTTGACGCGCCCCGGGCCTTGGTGGCGGCCGTGGCGCCCGGGCTGACGGGGATCGGCGAGCCCGTCGAACGGGGCGCCACTTGGACGACCGACGCCCCCTACCGGGAAACCGAACGGGCGATCGCGGCGGCCCGGGCGCGGGGCATCCTCGCAGTCGAGATGGAGGCGGCGGCCCTCTACGCGTTCGCGCAGGCGCGCGGCAAGGCCGTCCTGTGCTTCGCACACGTGACCAACCAGATGGGCCAGGCCGGCGATTTCGAGAAGGGCGAGGCCAACGGTGCGACGATGGCGCTCCGCCTCATCGCCGCCGTCGCGGCTGCTCGGGGCCCGATCTAGAGAGCCACGGTCCGGAAGCCGGCGAAAACGTCGCGGCGCTCCGGACCGAAGAAGTTGCGGTAGGCGGTATCGATCATCCGCGCGCGAGTCGCCCAAGCGCCGCCCCGCAGGACCTTGCGCGTCCCGAAGGCGGGCTCCGAATATTCCTTGTAGGCGTCCGGCGCGAAGCCGGGAAACGGGAGGAACGGGCTCGCCGTCCATTCCCAGACGTTGCCGAGCATCTGCCGGCAGCCCCAGGCACTGTCGCCCTGGGGGAAGGCCGCGACGTCGACACAGCCGAGATGTCCTCCATCGAGGTTGGCGTGCTGAGGAGTCGGCGCCCCATCCCCCCAGGGATAGATATGCTTGGTGCCGCTCAACGTGCCGTCGGATGCCGGCGTGCCGGCCGCGGCGGCCTCCCATTCGGCCTCGGTGGGCAGGCGTCGGCCCGCCCAGCGGCAATATGCGTTGGCCTCGTACCAGCTGACATGGACGACCGGCTGATCTGGAGCAAACGGCTCGTCCCGGTCGAACCTGCGGCAGGTCCAGTCGTCTCGCCCATGCCGCGTCCAGTAGACCGGGTGCTCGGCACCGCACCCGTCGCGCCACCGTGCGCCCTCGTCATCCCAGCAATCGGGATTCCGATAACCGCCATCCGCCACGAAGGCGGCGAACTCCCTGTTCGTCACCGGCGCGCGGGCGATGCGGAACGCCGCGACGGCCACGGGATGCGCCCATTTCTCGTTGTCGAAGACGAAGCCGCCGCCGGGTTCGGCGCCGAGTTGCCAGGTTCCCCCGCCGACCGCGACGTCGCCGGGCCAGGGACCTGTCCCCGTATTCTGCGCCGAGGCCGAGGTGGCGAAGGACGGCCGCGGGTAGCCCAGGGTCTGACGCGTGTAGGTGAAGGCCTCGTCGTGCATGTCCTCGTGGAAGGTGACGAGCTGGTAGAGCTCGGCTTCCTGCGCCGTCGGCTCGCGTCCGTCGAGCCGGCGGACGAGCGCCTCCTGCACGCGGGCCATGTAGGAGAGGGTGTCGGGCAGCTCCGGCAATGAGATCGACCAACGCGTCGCGTGGGGCACCCGCGCGGAATCGTAGAGTCCATCGGCTGTCGCCAGCCGGGGCGGCGCCCTGTCGAGGCCGCGCAGGATGAAATGTTCGTGAAACCAGGCGAGATGACCGATTTCCCACAAGAGGGGGTTCACGATCGCGCTCTGCGGGCCCATCAGGCGGTCCTGATCGAGGCCTGATACCAGTTCGAGCGTCCGCGCTCTGGCATCCTTAAGCATCGCCACGAGCTCGGCAGTCGAGGCCTGTGCGCTCATCAAACGTCCCGGAATCCTGTTGCAACCATGAGAATCAGCCTGATCACACCGGCGGCGAGAACGTCTCGTGCCGGCAATCGAACCACGGCGATGCGCTGGGCGCGCATCCTGGGTGAACTCGGTCACCAAGTCGACGTGTCAACAACCTACCTGGACGACGCCGACGTCGACATGATGCTGGCGCTTCACGGGTGGCGCAGCGCGCCGTCGATTGCGCGCTTCAAGGCGCGGTATCCGGATAGACCGCTCATCGTCGCCCTGACCGGTACGGATCTCTATCACTATCTGGCGGCCGACCCGGAGCCGACCCTGCGCTCGCTCGATCTGGCGGACTGCTTGATCGGCCTGCACGATGGCGTGCCCACCGCCCTCCCGGCGCGCCACCGCAGCAAGGTCGCGGTGGTCTACCAGTCTGCGACGGCGCGGGCGCATCGCTGGCCGGTCTCCGACGATGTGTTCGAGATTCTCGTCGTCGCGCATCTGCGTTCCGTCAAGGACCCGCTCTGCGCGGCCCGTGCGGCCCGGCGCCTGCCGGACAGATCCCGGATCCGGATCGTGCATCTCGGCGGTGCGCGGGATCAGATCTGGGCCGATCGGGCCCGGGAAGAGATGGCGCACAACCCGCGCTACCAGTGGCTCGGGGACCAGGCCGGCTCTCTGGTCCGGCGCTGGCTGACGCGGGCGCGGGTCATGGTCCTCAGTTCACAGCAGGAGGGTGGCGCGAACGTGGTGTCGGAAGCGGTTGTCGCCGGCTTGCCGATCCTCGCCACCGACATCCCTGGGACCCGAGGCCTCCTGGGCCCGGAGCATCCCGGTTATTTTCCGGTCGGGGACGATGCGGCCTTGGCCACGCTGCTCCTCCGGGCTGAAGAAGAGCCTCGTTTTCTGGAACACCTGCATGCGTTCGGTGCGGAGCGAGCAACGCTCTTCACCCCGGCCAGGGAGCGCGAAGCGCTTCATCGAATTGTCTCTCGCCTCTGAGTGACGCGCCCGACGTGATTGCGATTGGGCCACGGCTGCAACCCGTCGCAAGATTGCGTGCGCCTCGTCCCCGTCGAACATATGTTCAGTCGCCAGTGACCGCTTCCGTGATTTCCGCAAGGGGCATTGCATGTCGGCTGTGGGCGCATTGCTGCCGGACCAGTCTCGAAGCCCCTCGACGCAGAAGCCGAGGGGCCAGACGCCTAAAACTCAGTCCCTTCGGCCAGGGTCAGTGCATCCTCGACGTCGACACCGAGGTACCTGACCGTGCTCTCGATCTTGGTATGGCCGAGCAGGATCTGAACGGCACGCAGGTTGCCAGTCCGTTTGTAGATCAACGACGCCTTTGTGCGACGTAGCGAGTGGGTCCCGTAATCCTCGCTTCGCAGCCCGATGCCTGTGACCCACTCGTCGATCAAACGCGCATACTGCCGGGTGCTGATGTGCGTGACGCCGTCGAGCCTGCTCGGGAAGGCATAGTCGTCGAGCGTTCCGCCCCTGGCCTCCAGCCATGCCAGGATGCTGGTTCGTGCGGGTTCAAGCAATTCGAACTGCACTGGTCGGCCGGTCTTGCCCTGGATGACGATGGCGCGGCTACGAACGCGACTACCGCTGACGAGGTCGCCAATCCTGAGCTTGACGATGTCGCAGCCGCGCAGCTTGCTGTCGATGGCGAGGTCGAACATCGCCCGGTCGCGCGTGCGCCGTTCGCGGTCGAGCCAGAACCGGATGGCCCAGACCTGCTGAGGTTTGAGGGCGCGCTTGGCGCCGAGCTTGCGGCCGGCGTTCCAGGCCGGCCCTCCTTTCGTGGCGGGATCGTGTGCTGAGTGTCCCATCGTTTGTCTCCTCGCCGGCTCGTGCCGACAAGGCGAGGAGACACCCGGACCAAGGCTCTGGAGACTGAAGGCATATGCAGACGTTCCGCTGGCGACCCAATTCAGCCGCGTGAAGCGCTGTGGGCGCTTCCCATAAGTGGTCGTTCGTCAGCTATCCGGCCATTTCGGCTCGAGGTGCGTTCCAGGCCTTCAGCCAAACCGCCGGAATGACCGTTCGTCCACGACTGCTGCCGACGGTACGGAGCCGTCGGGATCGAACTTTTCCTCTGGGAGGTGATGTCACACTAGGCGGGCGCCCCCATCGATGTGCAGGGTCTCGCCGTTCATGAAGCCGTTGCTCATCAGAAAGACGACCGCCGCGCCTGCCTCCTCGGCCGTGCCCAGGCGGCGCTGCGGCAGCGTCTCGGTCAACGCGGCCACGTAGGCGTCGCGGTGGGCGCCGAGCGTGCGGGCCAGGAGCGGAGTGTCGGTGGTGCCCGGTGATAAGGTATTCACCCGTATCGGTGCCAGTTCGAGCGCGAGGCCGCGCGCGAACGCCTCCATGGCGGCAGAAGCAGCCGCCAACACGGCGGTGCCCTGGGCGCTGGGGCGGTCTGCCAGGGCGCCGGAGATGAAGGTCACGGAGCCGTCCTGCGCAAGTCGGCCGCCGAGGGCGCGCAGCGTGTGGACCGCTGCCCAGATCCGCTCATCGAAGGCTTGCTTCAGGTAGTCGACCTCGGCCTCGAGAACCTTTCCGGCCACGAACGTGCCGGCCAGCAGTACGAGGTGATCCACCTGCGGGATGTCGGCGAGCGCTGCAGCGATGGTCTCGGGCCGGGTCACGTCCGCCGCGCGCCAGCCGGCGAAGCCGCCCTCGGCCGCCACGCGCTCGGCGCCCTCGGCATTGAAGCCGACCACGATGACCTTGGCACCCGCGGCCTTAGCCTGCTGAGCGGCCGCCAGGCCGATGCCGAAGGTGCCCCCGAAGATAACGACGGTGCGATCCTTGAGAGTGCTGCTCATGACGATGATCCTTCTCGACGGTGCCGCTACGGCGCCTGTGGGAAGAAGAATGGATCATCGCTTCGAGCTTGATAATCAGGCTCGTCTTCGCTTCAATCTTGCCGTCATGGAACAGATCGGCCTCGACCGTCTCACTGGCATCATCGCCTTCGCGCGCTCGGCTTCGCTCGGCAGCTACACCGCCGCCGCACGCTCCCTAGGCATCTCGCCCTCGGCGGTGAGCAAGAGCGTGCAGCGGCTGGAGGAGCGGCTGGGCTTGAGTCTGTTCACCCGCACAACGCGCTCGCTGACCCTGACGCCCGAGGGCCGCGACCTGCACGAGCGGGCGCTCCGTCTACTGCGCGAGGCCGAGGAGATCGAGCAGGCCGCCGTGGCAGCGCGCTCCGAGCCTGCCGGCACCTTGAAGGTGACGGCGCCGTTCCCCGTTGGGGTGCATCTGCTGGCCCCGGCGCTGCCGCGCTTCCGCGAGCGTCACCCGAAGCTGTCCATCGACCTTCGCTTGGGCGACCGCTTCGTGGACCTGATCGAGGAAGGCATCGATGTCGCGATCCGGGTGGGCGAGCTAGCAGACACGCGCCTGATCTCCCGGCGTCTTGCGCCGCACTGGCTCTGCGCCTTCGCCTCGCCGGGCTACCTGCAGCGGCGCGGCACCCCGGGGCATCCGGACGATCTGGTTCGCCACGACTGCGTAAACTTTCGCTTCCAGAACACGGGCCAGGCTCTGCGCTGGCCGTTCCGGGTCGGCGGCCGTGCGGTCGAGATCACGCCGAACGCCGGCATCGTCACGGACTTCAGCGACGCCGTGGCGGCCGTCCTGGTGGCCGGCGGCGGCATCGGCATCTCACCCACCTACATCGCGGCCCCGTACGTCGAGCGGGGCTTGCTGGTGCCGGTTCTGCAGGAATTCGCCGTCGAGCGTTCCGTCATCACGGCGCTATGGCCGGAAAGCCGTCGCAGCAACCCGAACGTAAAAGCCTTCCTGGCTTTCCTCGGGGAGGTGTTTCCGTCCCCGGCGCCCTGGGACAGGCTGTTATCCGCAGGTGTCGGAGACAAGCAGGATGCCGGCTCGACGGGCGCGAGGCGCGCTTAAAGGGTCCCGACGAGCTGGCGTGATGGCCGCCTGAACGGCGTCCGCCTCTGTTCCAGAGCGGGGCTTCAAAAAGTCCGGGCTCAAGGCCCGAAAGGGTCGTGATCGGTACCAGCGGCGATGTCCGCTTCGATGCATCCGCTGTCTGGGAACGGGCAGGCAGAAAACCACCCCAAGCAGCCATTCGGCATCCGACTCGATCCGGTCGGCCCATACGTCTTTTGACAAATCCCCAAATCAGCCTGGTCGGCTCGACGAAGCGCTTTGCTCGTATGTCTAAAATCTTTCAAGTAAAATAGTAGATAAACGATTTTTGATACTAGATTTGCTCAAAAAATGCACATTATATATCACGAAAACGTGATCTCGACACGATAAAAACCAATCAGCCGATTAACCTGTTGCTGCCAGTGTCGAAAGCTCTGAATACTGGCGATTGCACGCGCGGCGCATCGCTTGGTCTCTCCCGCGATGAAATAATCGATGCGCTTCCATCTATCCCTCAAGGCGTCCCTCGCCTCAGCCTTCGCCTTTTTGGCCCTGATCACGGTCAGTCAAGGCATCCTCGCTATCATCCAGCTCTCGACCGTGCGTCATTCGGTGAATGAAGTCGCAACAAATTGGCTGCCATCCGTCGTCGCGATCAGTAGCGTCAGAGACGCCGCCGCTGATTTCAGGATCAGGCAATTGCGCCTGTTTGCACAGGCAGCTGGGACGGAGCCGAGCGAAATCAGGAAACAGCTCGAATTGGCTGACGAGAAGCTCACGAAATTGAGGGCGATCTACGAGCCTATGATCTCGTCAACGGAAGAGCGCAGTCTCTACGAAGCTTTCATGGCGAACTGGGTCCGCTATCAGGCGTTGGAGGCTGAGGCACTCCATCTGATTGACGGTCATCGGCCGAACGAAGCACTGGCCGTGATCAGCAAGCCTGAGACCGTCCAGATCTTCAATGAGATTCGCGACATACTGGGCCGTGATACCACCCTCAATCAAGGTGGCGCTCGAAACGATGCCGAAAGGGCATTGTCAGGGGCCGATGCCGCCACACTTGCTGCATACGTCGCCCTCGTACTGGCGATCATCGCTGCCGCGAGCGCCGCAGCATTCGGATTTCTGCGGATCTCCCGCCCGATCGAGACCATGACTGGGACCATGGCCCATCTCGCGGAGGGCGACGCTGCTATCGACGTTCCCTACCGCCAGCGTCGGGACGAGATCGGCGCGATGGCGACTGCCGTCCAGGTGTTTAAGGACAACCTGATCCGCACCCGCCAGCTCGAAGCGGAGACCGCCCAGGCGCGTTTGGCCGCCGAGGAACAGCGCAAGGCTGGCATGCGGCAGATGGCCGACGACTTCGAGGCCGCCGTCGGTGGCGTCATCGGCATGGTGTCGTCCTCCGCGACGGAGCTACAGGCCACCGCGCAGACCATGACCGCCACGGCGACGGAAACGGCCAGCCAGTCGACCACGGTGGCCGCGGCCGCCGAGGAGGCCGCCTCGAACGTCAACACCGTCGCCGCGGCCGCTGAGGAGCTCGGGTCCTCCGTTCAGGAGATCGGTCGGCAAGTGGCCGGCTCGGCGGATCTCGCCCGGACTGCTGTGACCGAAGCCGGCCAGACCGCCGCCCTCGTTCAGGAGCTGAGCGCCGCGGTCTCGCGCATCGGAGACGTTGTCACGATGATCTCTTCGATCGCTGGGCAGACGAACCTGCTGGCTCTGAACGCGACGATCGAAGCGGCGCGCGCTGGCGCAGCCGGGCGCGGCTTTGCCGTGGTGGCCTCTGAAGTGAAGGCGCTCGCTGAGCAGACTGCCAAGGCGACGGGCGAGATCTCGGGGCAGATCACCCAGATCCAGGCCTCGACCGGTCAAGCGGTCACCTCGATTGCCGGGATCACGGGGCGGATCCGCGAAATCAGCGGCGTTGCGACGTCGATTGCAGCGGCGGTCGAGGAACAGGGCGCGGCCACTCAGGAGATTGTCAGGAACGTCTCTCAGGCAGCGCAGGGGACTGGTGAGGTGACAAGCAACATCGCCGGCGTCGCGAGCGCGGCCGAGGACACCGGCGCCGCAGCGAGCCAAGTGCTCGGAGCGGCGTCGGAACTCTCGCGTCAATCAGAGCACCTTACGGCCGAGGTCGGGCGCTTCCTCGCCACCGTTCGCGCGGCCTGAGACGAACGCTCGAACGTCCGCTTCCGCGCCATGTTTAAGCGGAAGCGGACAGGCAGGAAACCACCCAACCCAGCCGTTCACCAGCGATCACCAAAGCGACCGGAACTAGCCGAAAGCCGCCGGTCTGCTTCGGAGGCCGGCTACCGGAAAAGCGGACAGCCTCCTATCGACCCAACTCAGCCGCCGAGAGCGCAGTCGGCGTTCTCCCGAAGCGGCCGTTCGTCAGTCGTTCGGCAACTTCACCTCGGAGGAGGGAGCGGCTGTTCATGTTGCGGCGGCAAGCGGACCAAGCGCCCTTTATCGGTCAGGGCCGCCGGACCTAATCTGGATCAGTTGACCGGATCGGCTGCGCCCGCCTCTTGGATGGGCATGACGCAGACCCATCCGGGATGGCCCCGCGGTGACGAAGAGATGGCCGCGCACATTCGCGCATTCGACTGGGCTGCGACGCCGCTCGGGCCGAGCGCCGCGTGGTCGGAGCGCCTCAGGGTCATGGTCGAGCAGGTACTCGCCAGCCCGCTTGTGTCGAGCCTCGTGTGCGGACCTGAGCGCGTCCTGATCTACAACGCCGCCGCCGCCAAGCTCTTCGGCGCGCGACACCCGACTGCTCTCGGTCGCCCGCTTCCCGAGACCTTCCCGGACGGCTGGGCAACGGTGGCGCCGTTCTACGAGCGCGCCTTCGCGGGCGAGGCCGTTCAAGTGGCAGGGCAGCCGCTCGACACGCGCGGCGAGGGCGAGGCGGCTGATGTTTTCGACGCGGTGCTGACACCCGTGTGCGAGGCGGACGAGCAAGTCGCTTTCGTCCACATGACGGGCTTCGAGATCGGCGTACGCTCGCGTGTAGAGGCTGCCTTGCGCGCGAGCGATGCGCGGCACCGCTTATTGATCGATAGTTGGGCGCAGGCGACATGGGAGACCGCCGCTGCGGGCTTTGTCGTGACCGACAGCCCGAGTTGGCGTGCCTACACCGGGCAGAACCGGGAGCAGTGGCTCGGCTACGGCTGGCTGAACGCAATTCATCCCGATGACCGCGCCAATGCCGAGCGGCAATGGCGAGAGGCCGTCGCGGTTCACGGGCTCGTCAACGCCGAGTTCCGCCTCCGTGCCCCCGATGGCGGATGGCGCATGACCAACGTCCGCGCGGCTCCCGTGCTCGATCAAAGAGGGAGCATCGAAAAGTGGGTCGGGATGAACATCGACATTGGCGAGCGTAAGCAAGCTGAGGAGGCGTTGCGCCAAAGCGAGGGACGACTGCAACTGGCGCTCGAAGCGACGGGACTGGTGGTATACGAGTGGGACTTGGTCAGCGACCACTTGACTACCAACGAGCGGTTCAGGGAGCTAATGGATATCGCACCGGACGAGACTGTCATCGGCGCACGCATCATGGAGAATTGCGTGCACTCAGACGACCGTCCGTGCGTCGATCCTGGTCTCGTCCGCGCGATGT
>NZ_JALNUL010000044.1:0-30620 GCF_026540775.1 Methylobacterium sp. GC_Met_3 | reverse complement strand
CTGACAAGGGCTACGACACCGACGCCATCCACCGGCACATCAAGGCGGCCGGGGACGCACCCAACATCCCGCCCAAGATCAACCGGCGCTGGAAGCCCTACTTCTCGCCCGTGCTCTATCGCGGCCGCAATGTTACCGAACGCATGTTCGGGCGGCTCAAGGACTTGCGCCACATCGCCGCCCGCTACGACCGCTCGGCCACGAACTATCTCGCTGCCGTCTGCATCACTGCCACCATCAGCTACTGGTTATAAGTCCGGACGGTAGGGGGACGTGAATCCATGGAGCACGTCAACAGCGCGTGTTGGCGCAGCTGGGTCAGAGCTGGCCCTTCCGAAGACTGCGGAAAAGCGACGAGACTGCCTACCTCTGGTGAGCAGATGCTGCGATTTCGCTTAATCTATCTCCATAACGTCTCGAGATCATTTGTATGCTGAAATTATCTTTGACGAACTGCGCTGCTCTGGCTCCCTTTTTTGCTGCTTCATCACGATCGAAAAATGCGCTTCGCATGGCTGCGGCGGCGCTCGCGATTTTCGGATCGGCCCAAACACTTCCTCTTTCGACAGACAGATACTCGTCATATCCGACGGATACGAGATTGTAGTCGACCAGGTAGCTGTTCTCAGGCGTGCAAAATTCCAAATTTCCGGAATACGCGGTTGCGATCACAGGACGTCCTAGCTGCATGGCTTCCAGCATGCCGAAGCCGAAGCCTTCGGCTCGATGAAGGGACACGTAGCAATCACAGGCCAACTTCAAGGAAAGTATCTGCTCGTATGTAAAAACCTCGTCAATGACTTGGATCCGAGGGTCGTCTCGAATAAGATCATCGATCGCGCGCCAGACGCTGACCTGAAAGGCATTCGAGATCCGATTTTTGTTCCAGGTCTTGATGACAAGGCCGACTTCTTGGTTCTCCCTGTCGAACGCTTCTTGAAAGGCGCGAACAACTGCGATGGGGTTCTTTCGTTCAACAAACGAAAACGAATCGAACGTAGTGAGAAAAGTGAACGTTCTATCATGGCATAAATAGGGATGTGGTTTGAGAGATAATGGCAAGTCCTCGACGGCCATGCCTACATTCACAACAGGCTTAGAAGTCTGCTTTTGGTACATTTCCTGAACGTATTTCGATGATACCCAGATTTCATCCAGCAATTCTAAAGCGAGAATATGTGACTTAGGTATTACGTTGAGCTCCCAAAAGACATAGCCAATATTATATTTGCCATCGAAAGTTGATTTAGGTAATATAGATATTGCGAGCGGCACAAAATCTGCGTTGAGATGTATTAGATTGATATAATTCAGGGTCGTGTGCTGTTGATAGACTATAGGGCTCGAGTATCCCACAAGCGCTGGATTTTCTACGTTGAAGGGTAAGGCGGATAGAGAGGGCGCAATTATCCGATCGAGGATGTGGTAAGAGAGGCGTGTCGCCTGCCCAAGTCCTGACGTTTTATCAATAGGACCGATAACGGTCACGCCTTCCTTGGACTCGTTCCGGACATCGGTCGCTAAGGTTGCTTGGCGCGTCGCGGTTTTGGTTGGTCCCGCACACGCTACGGCGGCATGGCTCTCGATATGCCATCGAGCTTGTCCAGCCAGAGCTCTGGCGTCGGTAGAATTTTGGAGAAAAAATGAGAGGTTGTCTTCTAAGCAGCTGGTGCCGTCCGGCTCGCTCATGAGGAGTGTTTGCATCGATGAGCGTGGAAGAAGGTCGGCGACGTGCGGGTGTTTGCAACTCAAAAGAGCGAAATAGTGCAGAGCTGCTAGACGGCCAGCGCTGCTGTGCAGGTTCAGGCACTGGAGCTCCGGATGCTTGGCGATATACAGTCGCATAAAAATGCTTAGTGGGAATCTGCCAGAAAATGCATGATCGATGTCGCGGAGCGCCGATATCTGGTCAGGGGTTACGATCTTCCGCTCAAGATTCAGTTGTGGCGTCTTGTCGAAACACCACCAGTATAGGGCCTCATTCTGCGCATCCGGGTTGGTTATATCGAGCAGGTTTGGTCGATCCCGCAGAAGGAAGTTCCAGAGGGCTACGCTGATGCTGGCCGGGAATTCGGAAATTGGAAGCGGATTGTTGAGGAAGCGGAGTTGGGTTTGCGAGAGCGGGACGCTTAACGACCGTCCCCAGCGGAGGCTGTATGCTCCAATGTACCACAGGAGGACGTCCATGCGGTCCTTTACCGTGCCTGCCAGCTTGATCCTGAGGTCCTGCCCGCCCAGCCGAATTACCTCGTTGTGGAGGAATTTTGAGATGAGGCCTTCGGGATCTCGCTCAGGGTGAGCCGTTTCCAAGAGGATAGACTCAAGCGGACTTTCACTCGCCGAGGATCTGAGGTCGTCGGGAAGGCGAGACCTGTCGGCTTCACCCTGCGCCGTTGGGGATGTTGCCATACCCAGTTCCGCAGCCATCAGCACCATCAGTGCGGAGAACGACTCCGGAACCGGTGGGATAGCTCTGCGTAGGCTCAGGGTGCCCAGGTGGATGTCCTTGGCGAGGGCCCGGTCGCTACCGAGGATTGAAATCTCAATCGGACCGTCCGCGCTGGAGAAATTCTGCAGATCAGCCACGAAACCGTGCCGTCCATCGCCGATTTCGGAGTCCTTCAGATCTTGTCGAAAGATGTCGGCTCTCACGATCTCTTTCCGGCCGCCGGCTGCGGTGATCTGGATGAGAAGCGGCAGATTTGGGTTGCGTGCGTCGAAGGCCCATCCGGTGACGAGGGGCTCATCGATGAAATCGACGTAGCCACGCCACCTTTGATCGTCTGTCATGTGTAAACTCGTGAATGGGCGTCGTGCCACTGCTCTGGCATGGAAGACGCGCTCTCGGATCCGGTTGGGCCGCCTTCTAGCATCTCCTCGTCGGTTTAGGCGATGCTGCGTGCTCGGACCCGCGGCGACCCTTGAGGTGCCGGGCCTGCAGGAGCTTTGTCGATGCGAGATCTCCCCGTGTACGCGAGTGAGGTGTCAAGGCCGGAAGCGTCGACGACTACCGAACGGGGTCGCTGTGACGAAGCGGGCTATCGCAGCGATCGGCCGTAGCGCTGGATGCACATTTTGCGAGCGACGCAGCTTGTGGTCTATGACGTGGGTCTATGGCCCGCCGCCGGCACGAGCTGCACTACTAGACACAACCGGTTCGAGTTTACTGTTCTGAGATGTTTATTCCTAACAAATCTCGATGGAAGCTCCGAAGTTTCCTCATGGTTGTCAACGACCGTAGGGCAACGCAAAGATTGATGCTCTCCGAACTGTTCGATGCGGCGTGGTACCAAGCTCATCAGGTCCCGGCGCTATCGCTTGATCAGGCTGCGCGGCACTATCTGCGTCAGGGGGCCACGCTTGGATTGAGCCCCGGCCCACTCTTTGACGGCCCGCACTATCTCGCAATCAATCCCGACGTTGCCAACGCAGGCTTGAACCCGCTGTTGCATTATCTCGACAACGGACGTGCCGAAGGACGGTTGATCTACCCTTATGTCGACCCAGAGACGGTGGCGCAGGTTGCAGCCTCGGATCTGTTCGACGCGGTCTGGTACCGAGCGACCCAGGCGCCCGACGTTATGCTGAACCAAGCCGCGCGACACTATCTGCGCGAGGGAGCGGCGCTCGGGCTGAACCCCAGCCCGTTGTTCGACGGGCCGTGGTATCTTGAGAATAACCCGGACGTTGCCGCCGCCGGGTTGAATCCGCTGCTGCATTACCTGGACAGCGGAAGTTCCGAAGGACGGGTGATACGTCCCGTCGCTGATCCGGATGAGGTGGCGCGGATCGCCCAGTCCGAGCTGTTCGACGCCAACTGGTATCGGGAGACCCAGGCACCTGGTGTGACGCCGGACCGGGCCGCGCGCCATTACCTGCAAGAGGGCGCCGCGAACGGGCTGAGCCCCAGCCCGCACTTTGACGGATCGTGGTACCTCGCCAACAACGCTGATGTCGCCGCCGCCGGTCGGAATCCCCTGCTGCATTACCTAAACGATGGGCGCTCGGAAGGACGACCGATCTGTCCGTTCGCCGACCCGACGGCACTGGCGCCGATCGAAAACTCCGATCTGTTCGACGCGGACTGGTACCGGCGGACGAACGCTGCCGACCTGCCGCCGAACCCGGCCGCCCGACACTACCTCCGCGAGGGCGCAGCGCGCGGGATGAATCCCGGTCCCCTGTTCGATGCGGTCTGGTATCTGGGCAACAATGCCGATGTCGCCGAAGCCGGCTTGAACCCGCTGCTGCACTACCTGAGAAGTGGGCGCGCAGAGGGGCGGCCGATCCGCCTCGCCTGCGCCCGCGATGCCCAGGCACGCGTGATCGAGACCCGCCCCCTCGTCCTGCGTGACAGCACGTCCGCCCGCATCGTCGTGGTGGTGCACGCCTTCTACGTCGACGTGTTCGAGGACCTTCTGCCCCACCTCGTGCGCGCGATCCCGCGCTTCGATCTGCTGGTCTCGACCGACGAGCCCGCGAAGCAGCGGGCGCTGGAGGCAGCGGCGGATCGCGCCGGGCTCGCCGACCGGTGCCGGGTCGTGGTGGCGGAAAATCGCGGCCGCAACTTCGGACCGCTCGTCACCGTGCTGGCAACCGACATCCTGCACTACGATCTCGTGCTCCACGTCCACACCAAGAAATCGCTGTTCAGCGGCGCGGAGCAGACGCGCTGGCGCGACGAGATCTATCGTGCATTGTTCGCGAATGCCGCCTGCGCCGCCGTCGCCCTGTCCCTGTTCGAGGACGACAGCCGGATCGGCCTGTTCTTCCCGGAGACCAGCGCGCACATCGTCTACTGGGCGCATGCGTGGCTCTCTAATATTGGCACCGGCTACGGCCTGCTCGCCCGCCTGGGCCTGCCCTATGACGGATTCGACGAGTACATCGACTACCCGGTCGGCGGTATGTTCTGGGCCCGAGTCGATGCCCTGCGCCCGCTGCTGACCAGCGGACTGACCCCCCAGGATTTCCCCGAGGAGCACGGCCAGACCGATGGCACGCTCGCCCACGCGATCGAGCGGGTGATCCCGATCGTGTGCCGGTCGCAGGGCTACCGCGCCGTGTGCCTTGACTACGACCGGGGGCTTGTCCGCTCTGGCGGCAGCGCCCGCAACTGGCACCAGTACAGCGCCCGGACCCAGGATCAGGCGCTGCGGGCTTTGGAGGATGTCGACCTCGTCTCGTTCGACCTTTTCGACACGCTGGTGAGCCGCCCGGCCCGGCGCCCGGACGCGGTGCTCAAGCTCGTCGAGCACCGCATCGCCGCGGAGGAAGGCCGCCCTATCCCGCTCTTCGCGGAGCGCCGCGCCGCCGAGAACCGGGTCCGCGCCCGCAAGCACCATCAGGGCGACGTCAACCTGTCGGAGATCTACGCGGAGCTCGCCGCCTCAGGGCCGATTCCCCGCGATGTCGTCGCGCGGGCGCACGCTTTGGAGAAGCGGATCGACCTCGGCGCCCTGCTTCCGCGCGCGGAGGTGATCGAAATCCTCAAGGCGGCGCATGAAGGCGGCAAGCGCATCGTCCTGATGACCGACACCTACTACGAGGAGGCCGACATCCGCGGCATCCTCCAGGCGATCGGCGTCGCCGATCTGTTCGCGGCGCTCTACGTGTCGAACGCGGTCGGCGCCCGCAAGGATCGGGGCGATCTCTGGCGCCACGTGGAGGAGGTCGAGGCGGTGCCGCGCGCCCGCTGGCTGCATGTCGGCGACAACGAGCATTCCGACATCCAGGCGGCCTGCGACCGACGGATCCCATACCTGCACGTCGCGCACCCGGCCAAGATCCTCGCGCAAAGCGGGTTCGTGCGGGACGAAGGCGATCTCACGCGGACATGGGCGTCCGATCTCGTCATCGGCCACGCCATGCTGGCGCTGTGCCGGAACCCGTTCCTCGACCGGGCTGGCCCGCCCTACCTGTCGCTCGGCTCGGCCCGCGCGGTCGGCTCCGTCGTGTTCGGGCCGCTGATGCTGCTGTTCATGTCCTGGCTGATCCGGCACGAGGCTCTGGGCCGGGTCGACCGGCTGTACTTCCTCGCGCGCGAGGGCGACTTCCTGGTCGAAATCTATCAGCTGATCCGGGAGCGCTACGGCCTGCGGCACCTGCCCGAGGGCCGGTACTTCCACGTGTCCCGGCAGGTGGCGATCGGCGCGGCCCTTGGCACAGGGTTCCGCCCGGATCTGGTGATCGGGGCCGGCCGCTACGTGGGCAACCTCCAGGGACTCCTCTGGAACCGGGCGAGCTTCACGGCCCCGGCGCACCACGAACTGCACCGTCTGGACGTGCGGCTTCCGGCCGATGCCGCGGTGGTCGAGCGCGTCATGACCACCCTCGAACCGGAGATCACCGCCCATGGCGCGGACCTGAACGCGCGGTTCCGTGCCTATGCCCGGCAGGAGGGTCTCGATGCCGACGGCCTCCACGCGGTGGTCGATGTTGGATATTCGGCCACGATCCAGAAGAAGATGCAGCGGGCGCTCGGCCAGCCGCTGACCGGCTTCTACATGACGACCTTCGACACGGCGCAGGCCGTCGAGACGGATGGCGGCGCGGCCTTCAGCTGCTTCCGCGCGGGCGCCGAGAATCCCGAAACGTCCTCGCTCCCCGTCCTGGCCTACGGGCTCGCCGTCGAGGCGTTCCTGACCGCCCCCCACGGCCAGGTCGTGGGCTACGAGACGGCGGGCGAACGGATCGCGCCTGTGTTCAAGGCGGATCCCCGGACACCCGCCGAGCACGCTGTCCTCGCCGAGCTCCATGCCGGCGCCGAGCAGTACATCATCGACACCCTGGATCTGTACGGGGCGGAACTGCTCCAGGCCGAGATCCCGTCGAAGGGACCGCAGGAATTCCTGCGCCTGCTGATGCAGGGGCAGATCGCGACCCCATCCGAACCGATGCGGATGCTCGGTGTCGAAGACGATTTCTGTGGTCTGCCCATCCACAAGGTTTACGCGGCGGCGGGAAGTCCGGCGTCCAGCTGACGCGCCGGCAGCGTCCCCGCGGATCAGCGGCCGGCCATGACCGCTTCCAGGGCGCGCCGCATCGTCGCCGGCGTGACCCTGTAGTTCGCATGCATCGGGTGGACGCCCTCCGCCTGCAGCGTGGTCCCGCGCACGAACAGCAGGCGCGCGCCGCTGGACTCGACGAAGCTGGTGAAGCCGCGGAAGTAGAATTCCGGGCTCTCGTGGGCGAGCGCCACGACCCGGGCGCCCGGCCGGCAGAAGATGCAGTTGATCAGGGCGGAACTCGCCGATCCGACGATGATGTCGGCGCCGTGGTACATCTGAACCTGCTCGGCGAAGGTGAGATGCTCGGGCTGGACGATTTCGAACCCGTGGGGCCGCAACGTCTCGATGATCTCGGGCTCGTTGACGAGCTGGCGCTGCGTGAACCCCCGCCGGGACAGGAGGATGCGCCGTCCGGTCCGTCGCAGGTCGACCCCATCCGCGGCGAGCCGTTGGAGGATCCTGTCCCGCACGGCGGCGAGGATGTCCTGCGGCCAGATCGCGTCGTAGATCGGAAGCCCCGGCCGGGTATCGAACGGGAAGAAGGCCGGCACGGGCGCGAGGCCGAGTTCGCGAAAGCGTGTCGCGACCGGCGGCAGCGTCACGATCGGCCGGTCGCGGGTGTCCATCAGCGCGATGATCTGATGGTGCGATTCAGGCATCCCGTCATCGACGCAGAGCGGCAATCCCGAGGGACAGGCGGGATCGTTGAAGCCCAGCATGCGGGGGACGAATTCGAGCAGCCAGTGCCCGTATTGCCGGCTCTGGAGCCCGAACAGCATCAGGCCGGCGTCGATGTCGCGAGTCTCGGACGGTGCCTCGACCAGGGCGCGTCCGGGCCCCCAGACGGCGGTCATGATCTGACCCGGATTGACCCCGTCCTTGATGTCGGCGACCCCGCTCAGGGGATGGGCCGCGAGGTCGTAGATCAGGCGCTGCCCGCGGAGCACGACGTTGCTGCGGGGGAATGTCACGCAGTTCTTGAAGAAGGCCACGTATTGCGGCGGTGCGTCGAGGGTTCCCGGCTGGGAGGTCAGCGGGATCGGGCCGTCGAGGAATGTCACGGCGGGGTCGGCGATCCGGCGCCCGGGCCGTATCTCGTGGTAGCGCCCGTGCCCCTCCCCGGCTTCCTGCCGGGCCGAGACGATATCGTAGATGCCGACGGGACCGAGGCCGACGATCGACCGGGTGCTCTCGTGCAGCACCACGGCCTCCGCGTGCCGGCCGGCCTCCGCCAGGGCGTTCATCTGCAGGATGCGCAGGTTCCGGATCTTCTGGCTGAGATTGTCCCCGTCCACGGTCGCGAGGCCGGCATCGCCGCCGTTGAGGGCATAGGCGAGGCGGTAGCACTGGACGGCGGGTTCCACCCGGCCGCGGCACTCGTGATCCCAGCCGAGCTGCAGCAGCCTCCGCGCCACCTCCTGCAGGCTGGTCGCCGCTTCGTCCCGCCCGCGGAGTTCCGCGACGAAGGCCGTCGCGTCGTCCCAGCTTTCATGGTCGATGAAGTCGCGCAGCCGCGCCACGATGGCGATCCGGCGCCAGCGCGGAGGATCGTGCGGGTCGATCGCGGTGGCCAGTTCGTAGGCATGCGCCGCTTCTCCGAATCGTCCGCCCCCCTCGAGTCGGAAGCCGAGGGCCTCCAAGTGCCGCAGGGTCGTGGCTACGCGCGGTCCCGACGGAGGCTCCGCGGTGAGCAGGGCGGCCAGCCTCTCCAGCTGACGTGGGGCGTTGCTGCTGTCGATCGACCGGACGAGGTCGAGGAAGGTCGCCGTCGGCCGCATGTCGCCCCGTCTCCGACCGCTACGGGCCGATGCCCACGCGCTCCAGGCCGCGCAACACCTGCGCGGGCGCGACCGTGTAATTGGCATGGAACGGGTGGGTCTTCTCGCCCGGCACCGTCGAGCCCCGGATGAACAGGACCTGCGCGCCGCTCGACCCGATCATGCTGGTGTAGCCGCGGAAATTGAACGACCGGTTCTCGTGGATCAGCGCGACGACACGGGCCCTGTCGTTGCAGAAGATGGTGTTCGTCATCGCGGAACTCGCGGAGCCGACGATCACGTCGGCCGAATGATAGAGCGCGATCTGCTCGATAAAGGACAGCTTCTCCGGGTAGACGACCTCGAAGCCGTAGCGCGCCAGGGCGTTGATGATCTCGGCCTCGTTGACGAGCTGGCGCTGGGTGAAACCCTTCCGCGACAGGACGATCCGCCGACCGGTGGGACGCAGGTCCACACCACGCGCGGCGAGCCGGTCGAGCACCGCGCGCCGCATGGCGCCGAGCACGTCCTTCGGCCAGACCGAGTCGTAGACCGGCACGTCCGGCCGGGCGTCGAACGGGAAGAAGGTCGGGACCGGGGCGACCCCGAGTTCCTTGAAGCGGACCGCCTGCGCCGGAAGCGGGAGGATCTCTCGCCCGCGCGAGTCGAGCAGCTCCACGATCTGCCGGTGCGTCGCCGGCATGTGGTCGTCGATGCAGATCGGGAAGCCCGCTGGGCAGGCGGGATCGTTGAACCACAGCATCCGCGGCACGAACTCAAGCAGCCAGTGGCCGTAATTCTTGCTCTGGAGCCCGAACATCATCAGGCCGGATTCCAGGCTCCGCACGTCGGCCGGCTCCTCCACCAGGGCGCGCCCCGCCCCGTAGACGGCCGTCATGATCTGATCGGTGTTCTTGCCGTCCTTGATGTCGGCGATGCCGCTGTCGGGGTGCGCCGCGAGGTCGTAGATCAGGCGGCTGCCCTGGAGCACGATGTTGCTGCGCGGGAAGGTCAGGCAGTCCTTGAACCGGGCGACGTATTGCGGCGGAGCGTCCAGGGTTCCGCACACGGAGGTCAACGCCACGGGACCTTCGAGGAAGCGGATCTCCGGCTCCGCGATCCGGCGGGGGGGCACCAGCTCACGGTAGTCGCCCTCCCCTTGCGTGGCGGCCTGCCGCGCGGAGACGATGTCGTAGATCCGCGCCGGTCCGAGCCCGAGGGCCGTGCGCGTCCGCTCGTGCAGCGCCTGCGCCTCCGCGTGACGGCCCGCCTCGGCGAGCGCTGTCATCTGCAGGCTGCGCAGGTTCCGGATCTTGCGCTCGAGCGTGTCGCCGTCGACCGTGAGGGCCTGCCCGCCCAGGGTATCGCGCGCGACCCGCGCCAGCAGGTAGCAGCGCACCGCGCTCTCGGCGTCCCCGGCGAGCTCGTAGTCCCAGGCGATCTGGACCAGCGACGGGTCGTCCGGCCCGCGGTCTCCGGCGGCCGCTTTGGCCTGGCGCAACGCCTCCAGGAGGTCCTCGACGCCGTCGAAGGCCTGCCGCCGACAGCGGTCGACGATGCCCGTCCGGATCGCGGCGAGCTGGTAGAGCGCGGTTCGTGCGCGCGAGGCCTGAGCCGCCAGCCCATAGGCGCGGGCGGCCAGATCGAAGCTGTCCTCGCCCTGATACCGGAACGCGAGGGTCGCGAGGTGCTGCGCCGCGGTCTCGGCGCGATCCTCCGTCAGGGCCGCGAGGGCGCCTTCGATCGTGTCGAGCGTGGCGCCGCCGTTCGTCCGGTTGGCCTGCGCAAAGATCCGCCGAAAGTCGTCCCGCATCGATCCCGACCGTTCCTCTCACGCGATCCGCAGCGCCGTCCCGACATGCGGTCTCAGCGCGTCGCCAGGGCCCGCTCCACGCAGGCGCAGACGTCGCCGATCTGATCCCGGGTGATCGCCGGGAAGAACGGCACCCCGATGGCGCCCGCGGAGGCGGCCGGCGTTCGCGCGAGGCCGTCATGCCCGCACGTCGCGAAGGCGGGGTGCGCCTGACAGCCGGTCCCGTACCAGCGCCGCCACTGGATGCCGGCCGCGTCGAACGCCGCCGTCACCGCGTCGGCGGCTTCGGGCTCGAACAGCGCGTTGACCGTCATGGTCAGCCACTTCGTGCCGAAGCCCGGCTGCATGCGCACGCCGATCCGCTCAAAGCCTTCGACATAGGCGAGCGAGGCCTCGCGCAACTGCAGGATGCGCGCCTCAAGGCTGTCGAAGGCCGCCAGGCCGACGGCGGCCGCGTATTCGGAGATCCGGAAATTGCCGCCGCGCACCTCCGAGACCCGGCTGCTCGCCGAGAACCCGAAGCCGGTCATCGCGGTGGTCTGCGCCACCAGATCGGTATCGGTCGTGAGGATCGCGCCCCCCTCCCCGATCCCGAGCGCCTTGGTGGCGTGCAGGCTCACGCAGACCGGCTGCGCGCCGATCCGGGTCAGGTTCAGCGTCGCGGCGGCGGCGTCGAACACGACCGGGATCCCGTGCGCCGCCTCGAACGCCTCCCAGGCGGGGATGTCGATCGGCGCCCCGAACGGGCTGACCACCACCACGGCGGCGACATCGTCTCCGGCCAGCGACAGCGCTCGCTCGGCGATGGCCGGCGTCAGCGACAGCGTCTCGGGATCGACGTCGGCGAAAAACGGCTCCAGGCCGACATTCACCGCCGCGTGTGCGGTGGCGATGAAGGTGTAGCCGGGCATCAGGCAGAGCCCGCCGCGCCGGCCGGCGATGCGGTAGCGCAGGGCGAGTTCGATGGCGCTCGTGCCGTTGCCGGTGATCGTCGCGGCGACCGGCGCGCCATGGGCGCGCTCCGAGACGAAGTCGCAGAGCTTGGCCGTGAATTCCCGGGAGAGCGGGCCGTAATTGCTGTAGATGTGCGATTGATCGATCCGGCGCAGGTACGGGACGATGGCGTCCGTCTCCGGCAGGCTTGGAATGAGCACGGGGATCATCGTCGAGACACGTCCTGGCTGTCGGCCGCCACCATCCTCATCCGCATGCTCGGGTGACGCGGCCCGCTATACATGGCCCGGCAGGAGCGCGGAAGGCGCCCGGGTCCGACCGCGGGCGATGAGGCGCGCTCAGCCTCGGATGCGACGCGGCCCCCCGGGTCGGGGAGCCGAATGCAACCAGCGCGGTCCGCCGCCCCGGTTCAGCGCTCGCGCCACGCCTTGGCGATCTGATCGGTCAGCGGCTTGATGAGATAGCTCAGGACCGTGCGCTCGCCGATCTGGAGATGCGCCTCCACCGGCATGCCTGGCACCAGGCGGACCGTACCCAGCTTTGCCTGCTCCGCGGCTGAAAATCCAATCCGCGCCGTGTAGTAGTTCTGACCGGACTTCGGATCGCTGCTCACATCGGCGGATACGCGCGTCACGGTGCCGTTGATCTCCGGTGTCGTTCGCACGTTGAACGCGGGGAAACGTAGGATCGCGCCCTGCCCCTGCCGCACGCTGTCGATGTCCTGGGGCTGGACATGGACCTCGACCGTGAGTCGATCCGCGTCCGGCACGATCAGCATCACCGGCTCGGACGGCGTCACCAACCCGCCAACCGTGTGCACACTCATCTGATGCACGACCCCGTCCTGTGGCGCCCGCAGATCGACCCGCCTGACCTGATCCTCCGCCGCCGCCCGCTTCTCGATCAGTTCCGACCACTTGCTGCGGATGTCCGAAAGGTCCTTACCGACCTCGGTTCGCATGTCGACATTGATCTGCAGGCTCTGCAGATTGGTCTCGGCAACCTTGCCCCGCGCCGACGCGATCGAGGCTGTCAGCTGCCCGCGCTCGCCCTCCAGCCGTGCCGCGTCCCGCTCCAGGACGGTCACCCGGGACAGCGGCACGAGCTTCTTGGCGTAGAGATCCCGCAGGCCGCTTAGCTCGTCCTGGATCAGCCGGATCTCCCGGACCTTCGACGCCACCTGCTGGCTCAGCCCGGCGATCTCCTCCTTGAGCTGCGCCGCGCGTTCCGAGAGCTGCGCACGCTGCCCCTCCCGGCTGGCCAGTCGCGCGGAGAACAAGCGGGTCTCACCGTCGAGAAGCGCTTCGATCTCCGGGCTGGTGCGGCGGCGTGCGAGCAGATCACTCGGAAACACCACGCTAGCGGCGCCGTCCCGCTCCGCCTCGCACCGCGCCCGGCGCGCGGCGAGTTCGTCGAGCGCCTTGCGGGTGATGTCGAGGCCGGCACGGATCTGCGTCTCGTCGAGACGCACCAGGATGTCGCCGGCTCGAACCCGGTCGCCGTCCTTGACCAGCAGCTCTCCGACAACGCCACCGTTGGGGTGCTGCACCTTCTTGACCTCGGACTCGACCATGAGGCGGCCCGGGGCGATCACCGCGCCGGCGAACGACGCCAGCGCCGCCCAGCCGCCGAGACCCGGCACCAGCGCACAAGAGATCGCCCCCGCGAGGATCATCTGGCGGCGGATGGAATCTCGCGGGTGCGACCGTGGTCGCGCCGATGCGGAACGATCGGACCCGATGGGCCCCGGGGCGAAGGCGGTGACCGACATGTCAGGCGCTCTTTCGGTTCTGTTCCCGGTGTTGTTCCGCGCGCGCCCCGTCGGCCGGACGCGAGATGCGCCTGAGAACCTCTTCCTTCGTCCCGAAGGCCTGCATGCGCCCATCGGCCAGGAGGAGCACGAGATCGACCGCGGCGAGCGCGCTCGGGCGATGGGCCACCACCACGCAGATCCCGCCCCGTGCCCGGATCCCGCGGATGGCCTGTGTCAGCGCGACCTCGCCTTCAGAGTCGAGATTGGCGTTGGGCTCGTCGAGCACCACCAGGAACGGATCGCCGTAGAGCGCCCGGGCCAGCCCGACGCGCTGGCGCTGGCCGGCCGAGAGGCCCGCGCCCCTGTCGCCGAGCCGTGTCTGGTAGCCCTCCGGCAGGCGCAGGATCATCTCGTGAACCCCGGCCGCCTTGGCGGCTGCCACGATCGCCGCGGCCTTGGGATCGGTCTGAAAGCGGGCAATGTTCTCGGCCACGGTTCCGGCGAACAGTTCCGTCTCCTGCGGCAGGTAGCCGATATGCGGTCCGAGGTCCTCGGCCGACCATTGGTCGAGCGCCGCGCCATCGAGGCGGACGCGGCCGCGCAGCGGCGTCCAGACGCGTACCAGCGCCCGCACCAGGCTCGACTTGCCCGAGGCCGAGGGCCCGATGATGCCGAGGGCCTGGCCCGCCGTGAGCCGGAAGCTCGCATCGTGCACCGCGACGAGGTGCGTGCCCGGCGGCATCATGCTGACCGCTTCGACCGAGAGCGTCGCCCTGGGCGCCGGCAAGACCATGGGCTGGGCGGCTGCCGGCAGATGGTGCAGGGCGAGCGACAGCCGTCGCCAGCTCTGGCGGGCGGCTACAAACCCCTTCCAGTTGGCGATGGCCAGCTCCACAGGCGCCAGGGCGCGCGCCACCAGGATCGACGCCGCGATGATGCTGCCGCCGCTGGCTTGACCGTTGATCACGAGCCACGCCCCGAGCGCTAGGACACCTGATTGCAGCGCCATCCGACAGGCCTTCGACATCGCGCCGAAGCCGCCGGCTATATCGGCGGTCCTCTGCTGGGCATCGATTTGGTCGTGATGCGCCGCCTCCCAGCGGCGGCACAGGGCACCGTGCAACCCCATGGCGGCGACGACCTCGGCGTTTCGCCGCGCGGCCTCGAAGAGCGCGTGGCGCTGCGCTGCGTGCTCGGATGCCGCGCGGCTCGGCCTCAGCGTTGTCCAGTCTGTCAGCAGGGTCAGGCCGGCCAGGAGCAGCGCGCCGCCGATCGCGACCGCGCCGATGAGCGGGTGGAACAGGAAGCAGAGGGCGATGTAGGCCGGCAGCCAGGGAAGATCGAACAGGGCGGTGGGGCCGGTTCCGCTCAGGAAACTGCGGATCTGGTTGAGGTCTCGCAGGGGCTGACCGGCTTCCTCGGACTGGACCCCGTACAGGGGCGCCCGCACGCTCAGGTAGAACACCCGCGCGCCGATATCCGCGTCGAGCGCCGTGCCGATCCGGGCGAGGATGCGCGCACGCAGAGCCTCGAGCGCGCCCTGAGCGATGAACAGGACCAGCGCCAGGATGCACAGGCCCACGAGCGTCGGGATCGAGCGGCTTGGGATCGCCCGGTCATAGACCTCCAGCATGAAGAACGAGCCTGTCAACGTCAGCAGGTTCACCAACCCGCTGATGCCCGCCACCCCGGCAAAGGCAGCCGTGCTCCGACGAATCGCGGCGCTCAACTCGGAGACCTGCCGGCCCTGACCCATGCCCAACCCTCAGGTCAGCACGCTGCACAGTGAAATGTGCTTCAACGTGCGCCTGAGCATTCTGATCGGAGCCGACGCTGCGGCCGCATCAGAGTGCTCGATTTCGCTGGATCCATCTCCTTAAGGATAAGGTTAACAATCCGCTAATCCCCAATCGTGCCCGGCTTGACTTGATTGAGGCGGCATGGGCGGCTTGGTCATTTAATCCTTTGCTGGGAGGGGATGACTGGCAGCCCAACCTTCGGCTAAACCGAATGTCGGAGGGACTCGACGGTCCCAAGCGCCCGTCCCCCTTCGGTCAAGTCCAACGCGCAGTGAAGGCCCACGCTTCGCAGCTGGTTCCGGGATCTGGCCCGCTTGGAGGAGCGCGATCACCGCCGTCTCATCCGCTCAAACTGGGCCAGCCCCTCTCATCGAACGGTGTCGAGGCTATGGGGGCACAGGCCACCCCCGGCGCCCCTCTTTTCACCCCTGCTGGCAGATCCTGTTGCTGACCAGTCAGCTGACCATCCATTCACTGCCGAGGGCACCGAACCGATGGGCACCCATGACGTGATTGTTCTGGATGATCATGATGGCGAACTCGATGATGGAGAGCGTCGGCGGCCAAGTCGCGCGCAAAACACATCGAAGCGGCTGGACTGAGATCCGCGCCTGAGGTCAACCGCGCCGCAACGGGCGCGCTGGATTCCCGAACACCGTCTGGCACGGCGCCACATTCCGGATCACCACGGAACCGGCCCCGACCAGGGCGCGCGCGCCGATCCGGATTTTTGGGATCACGCAGGCGCCCGTTCCCAGGAAGGCGCCCTCCCCGACTTGGACATGCCCGGCCAGATGGACACCGGGGCTCAGCGTGGCGAAATCCTCCAGCACGTCGTCATGGGCCACGGTGCAGCCGGGATTGATCAGCACGTGCTCGCCCAGGCGCGCATCCGTGGTGACGGAGGAATGCCCGAGGATCACCGCGCCCGCCCCGATCCGGCTGCTGCCGCCGATCAGCACGCCGGGATCGATGATCGAGGCGAAGCGCGCACCGATCGCGTCCCGCAGATGCGTAGCGGCCCGGGCCCGAGGCTCTGGCTCGCCGAGGGCGACGACGAAGCGAAGGCCGTCGTCGCCCGCGAAGGCGCGGACATCCCGGACCACCGGCCGGCCGCGAAAGGTCTCCGGCGCGTCGAGGCCGGGATCGACGATGCTCGCCTGCAGCGCGATCGACGTGCCGTGCGCGTTCAGGCGCTCCAGGGCGTCGACGATCTCGCGGGCGAGGGCGCCGGCGCCATACAGGACGAGGCGGATCGTCATCGAGCCGTGGGCCGCGATCGGCTCCGGCTCGGCGCTGGCGGCTGTCTGCCGCTTGGGCGAACGTCCATGCGCGGGGTCCCCTGCCTGTTCGGGGCCTGCCTACACGAGTCCCCGTGGGCTCTCCAGGGGCGATGCCTCGTCACGGTGCACGCGTTCCAGTAGACCGCCGGGATCGGCACGCCGCAACCGGGCGCGCTAGTGGGCGAGGGCACGCGGGGCGTGGGACGGACATGAGGCCGGCGGAGACGTTCATCGACCTGATCCGGACGATCACACGCGACAACGCCGCGGATGTGCTCGTGCGGCTGCGCGCGACCGTCGAGGACGGCGATTCGGCCGGTGCACGCACCGCCGGGATCCGGCGGCACCTCGAGGCGCTGGCGTTCCGGCTGGAGGGCGACGACCAGCTCGGCGCCGCCGCGGACACCTACGCGCTGATCGATTCGATCACCCCCGACGCGCGCGAGCGCTGGGCCTCGGCGGCCATGTCCACGCGGCTGCGCGGTCTCTGCGAACACGGCCGCTACGCGGAGGCCACTGCGGCCGTCTCCGGACTGCGTGCGGGGGGCGACCCCGCCGCCATCCGCGAAGGCGTGGCAACCCTGCTGCGGCTCGGCTGGGTCGCCGAATGCGGGCATGAGCCGGAAGCCTGCGTGCAAAGCTATCGGCTGGCCTACGAGCTGAACGGCGGCGACGACGGCGTCACCACCGAGGACGGCTTCGCCCTGAGCACCAAGGTCCGGAACCTGCGCCGCTTGCAGATCGATGCCCTGCTTGCGGAAGGACGTTTCGCGGACGCGATCGCGCTGCACGAGGCGACGCGGCACGTCTATCGCTCCGGGCCGCTGCGGGCCTACGACATCGTCACGGCCGCGACGCTTGCCGCCGGTGGGGGCGCCGCCTACACGGAATTGCGGCCGCGCCGCCGGATCGCGCCGCCCGACCTCCGCTTCTTCGAGCCGCCCCCTGCCCTCACCTCCGAGCCGGGCGAGCTCGACATGCCGCCGCAATACCTCGCCTTCCTCGACGGCGCCCACGCCTTCCCGCGCAGCAACGTCGTCATCGCGGGCGACAAACTGGTCTACGACCTCGCCGCCCATCCGCGCCGGCCCGACATCCTGCTGCAGGACGGGATCAATCCGGACCAGATCATGATGGCCGCGTTCACCGAAACGCGCGCCCTCGTGGAGGTGCCCGAGGATCCGCATCGGGTCGAGGCCGGGTTGATGATGTTCGGCCTCCAGAGCCGGAATTACGGGCACTGGTTCTGCGAGTTCGTGCCGCGGATGCTCTGCTACAACGATCCACGCTGTCCGGACGGGATCCCGCTCTGCATCGACGACCACATGCCCCCCTCGCACGAGGAGATCCTGCGTCTGCTCGACACGCGGGACCGGCCCGTGATCAAGCTGCCGCCCCGGCCGGTCGCGTTCGGGCGCCTCGGGATGGCACCGCCGCCGGCCTTCTTCCCGTTCGAGATGAAGCCGGGGCGGCCGGTCTACGATGCGATCTGGCCGGCCGACATCTTTGCGCCGATCCGCGAACAGATCCTGACGCGCGCGCGGGAGCGCGGGGTCCTCTCGGGCCGGATCGACCGGCGCCTGTTCATCTCCCGCAAGGCTTTCAGCCAGCGCGCCCTCGTCAACGAGGCTGAGATTGCCGAGCGTCTGATCCCCCTGGGCTTCGAGGTGATCTACCCGGAGACGATGTCGTTCCTTGAACAGGTCGAGGCGTTCCATTCCGCCGCCCTGGTGGTCGGCTCGTCGAGCTCGGCCCTGAGCAACGCCCTGTTCTGCCGGCCCGGATGCCGGATCCTGGGCCTGATCCACGAGGAGTTGGCGTTCAATTTCCGGGGCTATGCCAGCTACATCGAGGTGGGTGGCGCCCGGATCCTGTTCCTGCGCGGCCAAACCCTCCACCGGCCAGGCGTGCACGCCTTCCACGTCAGCTACACCGTCGATCCGGCGAAGGTCGTGGCCGCCGTGGCGGCCCTCGAAAACGAGGTCGCGACCGGCGTACCCGTCGGGTATCCGGCGCCGGCCGCGGACGACCGGCCGATCCGCGTGCCGGATCGCGCTGCATCGCGGCCTCAGGCATCTCCGTCAAGCGCGCCCGCGCGTGTCGACCCTGATCGGCTGGCACGTGTCACGACGCTCGCGGCTGGGCCGCATGCGGACGCGGCATCCGGCCTGTGCGCCCTGGAGGCGGTGGCCTACGTGGCCGGCGAGCCCCATTCGGACCAGCCCGCCTGTGCGTCGCCGACCCTCGCCACCTTCGTCCGAACCTGGAGCGACCGCCTGACCCAGGACGCACGCGATGCCCTGATTCTCCCGCTCGTCCCGCGCCTCGTCGGCACGCGTGGCTCGGAGGCGCTGGAGCGCCGGCGGGTCGCGATGGTCGCCGATTGGCTCGTCCGCACCCACGTCCCGGCATGGTTCCGACTCGCCAAGCTGAACGTCGAAGGGGACGCGCTGGCCGGCCTGCTGGCGCTGACCGATCTCGCTGATCTCGCCGCCTGGTGCGATCATCTCGATCGGGCGCGGAAGCGCGCGAAGGTTGCGAACCTCACCCTGCGGCAGACCGGCCGCGATGTCCGGGCTGCGGCCTGGGACGCGGCGCATCAGGCCGCGTGGGCGGCGATCCGGGGTGATCTGGAGGCCGCCGGCCCGCGGATCCTTGCCGCCGGTTGGGACGCGGCCTACGCTTCTGCCTACGCGGCGGCCCGGGCCTGCGGGAAGGCGCCGCTGGAGCCGACCCGTCTGGCGCTTCAGCAATCCGCCCTGGCCCTGCTCGAGCAGATGATCGCGCTGCGCGAGGCCGATCCCGCCGATGCAGACCGACTGGCGGAGGGCGCCCCGCCGGCCCCCGCGCCGGCTCAGCCCGGCGTCGAACACCGGCCGTGAATCTGCCATGAGCGAGACTCCGCAGGGCACGCAGCTGGTCGACCCCGCACCGTCCCTGGCGGGGCTGCGCTGCCTCGTGCTGGGCGGCAGCGGCTTCCTCGGGCTGAACCTGTGCAACCGCCTCGCGCAGGCGGGCGCCGAGGTCACCTGTTTCAGCCGGAGCCATCCCCAGCCCGCGTTGCTGGACCGGCGCGTCGCCCGGGTGACGGGTCAGTTCGCCGACCGCCTCGCCCTGGCCAACGCGGTTGAGCGCCAGGACGTCGTCTTCCACCTGATCGCCGGGTCGATCCCGGAGAGTTCGAACCGGGATCCGTCGGCGGAACTTGCGGCCACGCCGATCGCCACCCTGCACCTGCTCGAGATCTGTCGCTCGGCCCGGATCCGGAAGCTCGTGTTCGCGTCCTCCGGCGGCGCGATCTACGGGATTCCGCGCGCCATCCCGATCCCCGAGCAGGCACCGACCGATCCGATCTCGGCCTACGGCATCAGCAAGTTGATGATCGAGAAGTCGCTCTACCTGTACCACCACCTTCACGGGATCGATTACCAGATCCTGCGGATCGCCAATCCGTATGGCCGCTTCCAGCTCGGCACCAAGCACCAGGGGCTGATCGGGAGCTACATCCACCGCGTCCTTGCGGACCAGCAGCTGGAAGTCTGGGGCAGCGGCGAGGTCGTGCGCGACTTCCTCCACATCGACGACGTCAGCGACGCGTTGCTGGCCGCCGTGAGCTATGACGGGCCGCACAAGGTCCTGAACGTCGGCAGCGGCGTGGGCCTGAGCGTCAACCGAATCATCGCTGCGCTCGAAGAGGCGTTCGGGCGGGACTGCTTGCCCTGCGTGTACAAGCCGAGCCGGGCCGCGGACGTGCCCGCCAACGTCCTCGACACGGCGCTGATCCGGTCCGAACTCGGGTGGCAGCCGCGGGTCGCGCTGCGCGAGGGGCTCGTCGACACTATCGCGTGGATGCGAGCCTATCTGGCCGACGCCACCGGGCCCCGCCGCGAGGCCTGACGCGGCCCGCCCCGGAGTGGCCACGATTGTCGGCGACAGCGCGGCACTCCGATCCGCGAGGAGACCGCATGTCCTTCCTTCACGATCTGCCGATCGCCGACCTGATCGCGCATTACGGCTACATCGCCATCTTCGTGATCATCACGCTGGAGAGCGCTGGGCTGCCTCTGCCCGGCGAGACGGTCCTCCTGACCTCGGCGGCCTATGCCGGCAGCACCGGCAACATCAACATTGTCCTCGTGGTGGCGATCGCCGCCACCGCCGCGATTCTGGGCGACAATGCCGGCTACTGGGTCGGTCGCCGTTGGGGCCTGCCGCTGCTCCTGCGCAAGGGACATCTGATCGGCCTCGATCACGGGCGGCTCAAGCTCGGCCAGTACCTGTTCCGCCGGCACGGCGGGAAGATCGTGTTCTTCGGCCGCTTCACCGCGATGCTGCGCGCCTACGCGGCGGTGCTGGCCGGCGTGAACAAGCTCGACGCGCGGCGCTTCATGGCCTTCAACGCGCTGGGCGGCGTCGCCTGGGCGTCGATCATGGGCTTCGGCGCCTATCTCTGCGGCCGTTCGATCGAGAACGTCATGGGGCCGGTCGGCCTCGGGCTGCTGGCCTTCGTGCTGCTTGGGGCGGTCGCGCTGTGGCTGTTCATGCGCCGGCACGAGGCGCGCCTGATGGTCGCCGCGGAGGCCGCGATCCCGGGTCCGCTCACCGACGGTCTGGGGGCCGATCTGCCGGCGCCGCAGGCCCAGGGCGCGGTTCAGGCGGATTTCGAGAGGCAGGTCGAAGCACTCCTCGCGAAACGTGACCTCGGCCAGGCGCAAACCGGCCAGTCCGAGACCCGCGCTCGCCGGCCGGAAGCCCTGCCGCTCTGGTTCAAGATCCCGGCGATCCTCCTGGCCTCGGCCGCGGGCATGACGCTCGCGTCCTGGTATTACGGGGTCACAGGCGGCCTGTACGGGCGCCTCGTCGACCATGTCAGCATCGTCGGCCTGATGCTGATCCTCCTCGTGCCGGCCGTCCTGCTGACGATGCTTGGCTGGCGTCTGAGGTATGCGGGATCGTCGGATCCCGCCGGGCACGAGGCCGAGGGCGGCATCGGGCTGGCCGCCTGAGCCGATGGGACGCAGCGGCGGTCATCCGGCCGCGCTGTGAACGTCGGAGGCGGAATGTGGCGTCCGCGCGTGGAGCCGGTGCGCAGGGTTGACCGGTCCGGGGGCCGATCGTATCACCCCGCCTCACCCGACAGGGGGTATGCCATCGCGCCGGTTTCCGGCCGATCCTGCCCATGGCCTCGTACAGGGCCGTGGGCACGCCATGTCGGACGTCGTGGCTGAGACGGAGCCGACCTTGGGCGAGGACGTGGAAACGCTGCGGGCCGAACTCGCCGAGACGCAGGCCCGGCTCAAGGAAGCGCAGGGCGAACTGGCCCGTCTGGTGCGCTTGGCCGAGGCCGATCTCCAGCGCCGTCGCCCCGGTGAGCCGTCGAGCGTCGTCGCCTCGTCGGTGCGCCGCCCGGCCGCCAAGGACGTTGCCGCCCGGATCGCCCGGTTCGCGCACCTCTATCGCGAAGCCGCCGCCGCCACGCCCGATCGCGCCCCTGTCGTCCCCGAGGCGACGATGCTCGAGTGGCTCGAAACCTCCGGGCTGTTCGACCGCCAGTTCTATCTCGCGTGCAACGACGATGTCGCGAATGCCGGCGCGGACCCGACGCAGCACTATTACAATCACGGCTCCGAGGAAGGGCGCCTCCCCAGCACCCTCTGAGGGTATGGTCGGAGAGGCGGCCCGGTGACGCGCCTTCGAGGGATCTGATCGATGCAGGACGGTGCAGGAGAGGCCGTACGCGAGGCCGCACCCGCGCTCGAGCCGTGGCAGGACGATTTCGCGACGATCTACGCGAGTGGGCTGTTCGACCACATCTGGTACGCGACGCGCTATCCCGAGGTCGGCCTGACCGACCTGTCGCCCCTCGAACATTACGTGAAGTACGGGGCTCGCCTCGGGCGCCAGCCTAGGGCCGACTTCACGGCCCCGCCGGACGAGACCTTCGACGGCAGCTTCGCCAATCCCTTCGCGGCCTGGGTCCAGACGCGGGCCGAGGCGCAGCCCGCGCCGGCCTGGAACCGGCCGGTCGTGTCGGTCCTGTGCATCAGCTACAACCAAGCGTCGTTCATCCGGCAGACCCTGGAGAGCATCCTCGGTCAGGCAACGGACTTCCCGTTCGAACTGCTCGTCGGCGACGACCGGTCGAGCGACGGCACCGCCGAGATCATCGCCGAATACGCCGCGCGCCATCCCAACCTCGTGGCGGTCCTGCGCACCGAAAATCTCGGGCCCAACAAGAACTTCGCCGACCTGACGGCGCGCGCCCGCGGCGAGTTCGTCGCGATCTGCGAGGGCGACGATTACTGGACCGATTCGCGCAAGCTTCAGAAACAGGTCGATTTCCTGCGGGCGCGGCCGGAATTCACCCTCTGCTTCCACCCGGTGCGCGTCGTCTACGAGGACATGCCAGGGGTCGAGGAGATCTACCCGAAGCAGTGCAGCCCGCAGCCGTCGCTGTCCGACCTCGTGGCCCACAACTTCGTTCAGACCAACAGCGTGCTCTATCGCTGGCGCTATCACGGCGCCGAGGCCTTCGTGTTCGACGAGGGCATCGCCCCCGGCGACTGGTACGTCCACCTGATGCACGCCGAGGTCGGGCGCATCGGCTTCCTGCCCGAGGTGATGGCGGTCTACCGCAAGCACGCCGCCGGGATGTGGGCGACCTACGCGACCGAACTCGCCCGGCACAAGAAGCTTGGCAATTCCGAGATCGCGTTCTTCCGCAAGCTGCGCGGCCATTTCGGTGGCCGCTACGCGGCGGGCTACGAGGCGTCGCAGAAGGCGATCTTCCGCCGGCTGGCCGAGGCGTATCTCGACGAAGAGGATGTCGCGAGCCTCGGGCGCCTGATCGCGGCCAATCCCGACATCGCCCGGGACGCCCTGAGCGACATGGGGCTCGACGCGCCGGACGATCTCTCCGGCGAGCCGGACGCTTTGCGCGCGTGGCTGCTGGCGCAGCTCACCGTCAGCGTCGTCGTGACGACCTACAACCACGCCGCCGATATCGGCCGCTGCCTCGACGCGATCCTGAGACAGCGCGGCCTGTTCCGGATGCAGGTGGTGATCGGCGACGACAAGTCGACCGACGGGTCGGCCGCGATCGTCGAATCCTACCGGGCGCGCGATCCGGAGCGGATCGCGGTGCGGCCCCGGCCGCAGAATCTCGGCATGCTGCGCAACATGCAGGACTGCCTCTCCGCCTGCACCGGCCGCTACGTCGCGTTCTGCGAGGCCGACGATTACTGGCTGTCGGACCGCAAGATCGCGATGCAGATGCGGATGCTGCGCAACGACCGCAAGCTCGACATGTGCTTCAACTGGGTGCTGCTCCACTACCCGGCGACCGGCTCCTACCTGCCGCACGACGAGCAGGGCCGCTATCCCACCGGCACGATCAGCTTCCCGGTGCTTGCCAACGCGCCGCTGACCGCCAACTTCTCCTGCTGCTTCTACCGCGCCGAAGCCCTGCGCCAGGTGCCGGAGGCGTATTACGAGAACCCGGCGGCGGCCGACTGGCTGATGAATCTCTACGTCGCCGACAGGGGCCGGATCGCGTTCCTGCGCGAGATCCTCTCGGTCTACACGGTCCAGGAAAAGGGTCAGTGGTCGGGCCTGCCCGAGGACATCAAGAACGCGCGGATCGCCCAGTATCAGAAGCAGTTCGCGGGCCTCTTCGGCGAGGGGCGTGGCTTCGAGAAGTACGAGGTCGGCTGCACCATCGCGGCGCTCGACGGGGAACTGCCGGATTCCTTTGCCCGCGCCAATCTCGAAGCCCCCCAGGACCGGGTCTGGGCCGAGATTCAGGACGGGCAGGTGGTGCTGTCCGGCTGGGTCGTCTCGGCGAGCCGCGCCAAGGCGACGCTGGTCGCGGAGATCGACGGCGAGGTCCAGCGCATCCCCGTGGACGTCCATAGGCCCGACGTGATCGCGGCGGTGCTGGGCGACATGCCGACCACCATGGACGAGGCCCGCTGCGGCTTCCGCTTCACCCTGCCTTACGCGCTCCACCTCGAAGTGCTGCTCTCGATCGAGGTCGAGCACGAGGTGGTGCCGTGGCTCTCGGTGATCTTCACGCACCGGGTGAAGCGAGCGGGCGAGCGGGGCTGATTCGATCCCGCCCGCGCCAGGGGGGCTCTACCCACATCCCAAGGACAGAAGGCCGTTTGGAACGATTGTCTTTGTCGGTCAGAATTGATACGTTATACGTATAACGTATCGAACGCTGATGATCCAGAGTTTCGCGGACAAGGCGACGGAGGCGCTCCACCTCCATGATTCATGTCACCGGCAGTGGCGCGCCTTCAAGGCCGCTGCCGTGCGCAAGCTCGATATGATCGACGCCGCAGCTACATTGGGTGACCTGCGATCACCGCCCGGCAATCAGCTCGAGAAGCTGAGCGGGGACCGCGACGGGCAGTGGAGCATCCGCATCAATGACCAGTGGCGCATCTGCTTCAAGTGGGGCGACGCTGGACCCGAAAACGTCGAGATCGTGGATTACCACAGAGGATAAATCTATGCCCCGCCTGCGCACGCATCCCGGTGAGGTCCTCCGCGAGGAGTTCATGGTGCCGTTCGGACTGAGTGCCAACCGCCTCGCGGCTGAGATCGATGTCCCCGCCAACAGACTCAGTGAGATCGTCCGCGAACGCCGCGGTGTGACCGCGGATACTGCGCTGCGCCTCGGCCGGCGGTTCGGAACAACGCCCCAGTTCTGGCTCAACCTTCAGACCGCGCACGACCTCTCGCACGCGGAGGCCGAGGCGGACCTCTCGAAGGTGCAGCGCTACGAACCTGCCTGAGTGGCCCGACGTCGATCGCGGTGAAGTCTTGGCGTTGCCAGCCTCCTTAGCGCTTCCGGCCACCGAGGAGGCTTTTTACGCGCTCCACCGGCGTCCGCGCCCGGGCTCGCTCCAAGGCGCCGCGGATCTCGCCCGCCAGACGCGCCGCCACGATCTCCCGGGCGGGATCATCGTAGTGGACGATGTCGTTGAAGGTCCCCGCCTCCCGATCGCGGAAGGTCCCGCTGAGATCGAGGGCCGTGAAGGTCCGCCGGTACGGGCGCCGCGCCGCGAGCTCGGCCGTGAACGCCTCCAGCTTGGCGTATTGCCGGTCGAGATAGGCCAGGAACGCCCCCGAGGCGACACCGCGCTCGACCTCGGTGAGGTGGCGCTTGCGCAGGACCGTCGGCTGCAGGACGCTGATGATCGGCACCACGTGATCGTGCGACAGCTTGGTGAGGCGGTGCGCGGCGCGTTCGTAATGGTGGACGATGGCGTCCTCCCAGCCCGGACTCTGCCAGCCCACCTCCGCGCGCAGCCGCTTCAGCTCCTCGTAGATCAGCGTGATCAGCGCGTCGTACGACAGGCCATCCTCCCGCGCCCGCGGGTCGTGCGTGTCGAAGAAGTGGTCGTAGAGACGCTGCGTGATGAAGGCGTTGTAGGGATGGCCGGGCCGGGGATCGTAGGTCCAGGGCTGGAACAGGTCGGTGCTGCCGCTGAGCACGAGGATCGCGTCGGGGCTGTAGGTGACGAGCCGCGACCAGATCAGGTGGGTCATCTGGGTGAGGCAGCTCGACATCACCCCGAAATTGTAGACCTTCGCGCTGTCGAGCCCGTCCGCCCGGAGGATCCGCTCGATCCGGCCCGGCAGGGTGTTGGCGATGTCGCCGCCGTCGATCGTGGTCGAATCGCCGACGACGAGGATCCGGGTCTCGCCCTCGGGCTTCCGCTCGGCGATCGGAGTGGCGTTGAGGAAGCCGTCGGCATCGAACGGCACGCCGTAATGGCTCGCCCCGGGCTTGCCGGCGAACTGGATGAACGGGCTCGGATAGCGCGTGTTCGAGTCGAGATAGCCGAAATGGTGCAGGAACTTGCGCCGGCGCGCGGCGTCCTCGGTCTCCGGGGGCGCCCAGATCTGCTCGACGCCCGGGGCGGTGAGCGCCGCCATCATGGCCGCTCGCAGCGCCGCGCTGCCGGCGGCGTTGAGGCGCACGCCATCGTGGCTGAAGGCCGGTCGGAGCACTCCGGCCTCGCCGGCCAGCACGGCCTCGTAATCGATGAACAGCGCCCCGTAATCGCCCGCGTGCTCGCGCAGCCACGCATTCACCGCGCCGATGAGCGCGACCGGGAGCCCGGCCGCCGCGGGCGCCGCCGGATCGACCGGCGGGATCGCGCCGACCCAGGTCCGGACATGGAGATCGCGCGCGTCCCGCAGCATGGCGGTCAGGTCGGCCACGAGACCGTCCAGCGACACCGTGCGACCGGGGGTGAGGATGTCGTCCCGGCCGCCGATCAGGTGGAGACCCTTCGCGCCGTAGAGGGCGATGTCGGAGCGCAGCCGCCGCGCCATGTCCCGGGTGGACTGGCCGGCGATCCCCCTGGCGACCGTCTGGGGCCCCGAGAACAGGTCCGGCGTCTCGGCGGTCAGATCCGCGGTCAGGGAATCCCCGAAGAACAGGATCGGCCCGAGGGGGAACAGCGGCTTGTCCGACACCGGGCTCACGCGCGCTCGGTCGCGTCGCCGTCCCGATGGGCGGCAAAGATCTCGATCCCGTCGAGGTGCAGGTGCTGCTCCTCGTCGAGATCGATCTTCAGGTAGCGGAATTGGGCCCCGTCGAACCGGAGATGCAGGGGCAGGCCGGGATGGCAATGCGCATCCACGGCATCGAAGACCAGCCGGTAGGCATCCTCGGTTTCGCCGAGCCAGACCCGCATCAACTGCGCCCGCTCGCTGAGTTGCCCCCAGCGGTTGTAGATCCGGATCTCCGAGACGCGCGTGACGGCGCCGAGATCGAGGACGAACCAAGGGGTCTGCTCGAGCGCCGTGTGGAAGAAGAAGGACGGATCGCCGGTGGTGCGCTCGCCGTAGGTCCCGGTCGTCCCCGACCAGGGTGAGGCGGAACTCGCCGTCCAGGTCTTGCCGAGCGCGATGTTCTCGGAGGGCCGCGTCGCCACCAGCGTGTCGGTCTCCAACTCGTCGATCAGCGTCCGGATCTGCTTGGAGGGCTGCCGCAGCGGCGCGATCTCGAGATCCAGCTTGTAGATCAGGTTCGACAGAATGCTCTGGTCGAAGCGGTGGTCGATGAAGCCGTCGAGATCGGGCAGGCCCATCTGGTTCGGCCTATCGGTGACGACCCGCGCGTCGCCCGCGTAGCGCAGCCACTCGGCGACGAGGTGACGGGTGGCGGGGCTGACCATGAAGGCGATCCAGGTCGCCTGGATCTGGTCGGCGCTCCAGTAGCGTTCGGTATCGCACTCCATGAGCACGAAGCAGTCGCGCTTGGTCCAGGCCCGCTGCGGCTTTCCGTGCAGCACGCCCACCGCGACCCGGCGCTCCGAGCCGGCGAGCCAGGTCAGCAGCGGCGCCACCGGCGGCATCGGGTCGTCGCCGATCGCCTGCATGCCGGTGTCGGTGAACACGATGAAGTCGCCGTCGCGCCGCCGCTCCAGGGCCTGCGCGATGATGTAGGGCTTCCAGGCCCAGTTCCCGGCCCCCCGGGACCGGTCGAGGATCTCCCGGTGTGCTTGGTAGTGTTGCGTCTCGCGCAGCCGGTCGGGGGACCAGCTCTCGATCGTTTCGAAATCGCCCGTTGTCGCCGCGGCGGCCGCGAGGCGCCGCTGGGTTTCCACGTAATGGTACTTGGCGGCGAAGCTGACGAGGGTCGTGTGGTGCGGACCGAGCTGGCGCCGCAGCCGCATCAGCACCTCGGCCCGGTGCATCGGATAAGCGTTGACGTGCAGGGACGTGGATGACGGATCTGTGCTGGCCAAGTGCGTTCTCCGGCGCCGCGACCCGACGCGGGTCGCCGATGTCCCGCTAGAGCCGTGCCCGATCGCGTTGCAATCGAGCGCGGCTCTAAGCTCTTGTTGTGACGCGCTCTCTTGCGCCGAGCCGGCGTCCACTTCGGCGGAGAGCGCTCCAATCGGCACGGCCGCGCAAGTCCCGGTCGCGGATTGGGCCCGCTACGCGGTGACGGAATCATCGAAGGCGAGATTCTCGATCGGGTAGTCGAGCATCAGCTGGCGGCGCTCGGGGGAGTTATCCCATTCTCCGACCTTCGTGTATCCGCCCGCCGTGTCGACGACCTCGGTGAGGCGTCCGATCGTCGGAATGCCCCGGAAATGCTGCGGCCAGCCGGACGCGAAGTAGAAGACCTGCTCGACATGCTCGGACAGGTGGCACACGCCGGGTCCGAACGTGCCGAGGCCGAACACGAGGTAGCGGCCATTGGCGAGCGCCGTCACGTCCTCCGCGAGCGTCCCGCTCTGCGTCGTGAGCGGGATGCCTAGGCCGGCGATATAGGCTTCCAGCTGGTCGATGACGGGGTTGAGGCGGTTCTCGAACACCATCTTGATCGAGCCGATCCGCTTCTCCCGCAGGAGGCGCTGGATGACGAGCTGGTAGAACGCGAGCGGCGGCTGCGGATAATGGGGCGCGACCCAGGTGCTGAAGATGTCGCCCGAGCGGATATGGATCAGCAGCTGATCGTCCGGCTTCTCGGGGAATTGCGCGGGCAGCCGGCCGAAGAGCGGCCGGATATAGTGGGTGATGATATGGCGCGACTCGGCCTGATCGAGTTCGCCGGCCAGTTTCTGGATGTTCACGTCGAAGAACATGCCGGACAGGAAATACCCATCGTCCGGGAGCGGGTGGTTCGCGGGGATGAACGTGATGCCGCCGATCTCCTGCGGCTCTTGGAGGGCGATGACCTCGCTGCGGTCCATGATCGACAGCTTGAGGTATTTGAGCTTGAGCGCCCGGCAGATGCCGATCGCCAGCAGGCACTGGATGATGAAGTTTCCGAAGGCACCGTTCTCGTAGAGATCGATTCCGACGAGCGACAAACCCGCCTGATTGGGGCTGCCGAGCAACCGGTAGGCCCGATAGACGTCGATCTCCGGATCCTCGGTGAGGATGGAGAACTCGACGTCCCAGAGCTTGCGCATGACCATCAGGTCGACGGCGGCGCGCGCGGTCCAGACCTGCGCCACGTGTTCGTCCGCTCGTCGCCCCGGCTGGACCGGGATGCGGATGTAGCGCGCCCAGCTCGCCGGCCCCGGCGCGATCAGGATCCGTGATGCGGGTGGCTCGCCGTCAGGGGGCGAGACGATCTCGGGGAACGACCACCCCTGTCCGTCGTCGGAAAAGCTGACGGACCGATCGCCGCCCGGAACGCCCGCCCCGTCAGACGGATCGACCGCGAGGGAATGGACGGGGAAGCGCAGGCCGAGGTCGATCTGGAGGTGCCCGGCGCCATCGTCCCGATCGATGACGGATAACGGCCGGCCCTGTGCGACCTCGACGAGATCGGGATGATAGCTGTGACGCTCGAACATGGGGTCGTATACCGTATCTCGCTCGGGCTCCAACGGTGTCGAACCGCACCGGATTCGGAAGGCCACCGCGATGCAGGCCTCCGGGCGACACTGGTCAGGCGGCATTCTCGCTGGAGGGGAGTGTCGGCTCGGCCCGCTCCGCGGCGAGGCCGTAATAATCGCGCATCAGGTTGTCGTACGTGGCGGCCTGGATGATGGTGCGGGCCCGGCCCGGGAGCGGGATGGCCAGCAGGCGGTCGTTGCAGGCGGACGGGTCGTCGGCCAGGGCATAGGGCAGGAGATGGCCGTCCGGATCGACGCGCAGCCGGTCGGCCGGGGCGCCGAGGTCGAAGGCCGCCACCGGCAGACCGGTGCGCAACGCCAGCGTCAGCGCGTAGGAATAGGTCTCCGGCCAGATCGCCGGGAGCAGGATCAGATCCGCCGCGACGCGCCAGACGAGATCCAGCGCCTCGTTGTCGCTCGCGTAGCGTCCGGTCCGCGTGACGCCGGCACGCTCGAACCCGCCTTCCAGTGCCGGGTCGCAGAAGCCCACCAGGGCAAAGCGCAGCGGCAGGTTGCGCGTCTGCGCATCGGTCGCCAGGGCCTGCAGCACAAGCCCGCCCTTGGTGGCACTGATCGCCCCGAGCACGGCGACACGCCGGACGCGCCCCGGCCGGTGCCGCGCTGTCGTGCGCACCGCCCGCTCCGGCTCGGCGTGCGGCCGCACCGTGATCGCCAGATCCCGGTACACGCGCCCGATCCGCCCCGCCGTGTCGGAGGACGGCGCAAACACCCGCGCGGCCCCGCCCAGGAACCGCCCGAACGTGGCCCGCCGCTCGCCCGGATCCGGCTCCTCGAACCCGTCCGCGTCGCGCGCCAGGCAGCCCCGGCACTCCGCCACCGCCGCCAGCCCGCAATAGCGCCCGTCCGGCTGA
>NZ_JALNUL010000043.1:0-31295 GCF_026540775.1 Methylobacterium sp. GC_Met_3 | reverse complement strand
ATTAACTTCCGAACACACTATCGCGCAGGGCACCCTGACCCAATCTGATCTAATGCGCAAGATCATGCTCTAAAATCACGTATATCCTAACGCCGCGCCCATCGAGTCAGCCGTCGTCATCATTGTTCCACCTATAATCAAAATACTTTATACCGAGAGTAAGACATTTAATATAATATTGCCGTCAAAACTAGCGATCCGCCCAAAAAACCGTAAAAACCTCTCTTCATATATACATCTTGGTAGGTCGCAGTTTCAAAATTAATACACGATATCCGACAATATGTTCTACACCCTGCTGGCGAAGCGTTCGATTAAATCAGGTTGATTATGACAAATGTTTGAAAGTTTTTGTGACCGATACTTGGTTAGCGCTAATAACCGCCTCCCGGACTAGGTGTTTAAGCCGTAAGCGTGGATGTGAGTTGGTTATTAATTTCTCAACATCAGCAGATCTAAGCTGCTCCGTGGGTGACCAGACCCAGCAAACGAGAGCCGTTCCTGGGTGCGTGGTGATGAAATTACGGTTGCGGCGTTAAGTGGTGACGGGGCCCGCGACTCCTTCATCGTTGTCTATCGATCTGTGCAAGCGCGGCGTGGCGGCCATGGCGGAGATCGCTTCCTTTCGTCGAGCGCCGGCTTGGTTCAATGTGAGCGTATCGAGCGTCAGCGCGATTGGCGCAGGCAGGCCCGAGCGACCGTCGCCATGTGCATCAGCAACGGCTCCACTTCAGCGAAGCCGTTTTGCCTTCGGGACATGTTGGCGTTCAGGAACCGCTTCCCCGAGTCGCGACGACTGGGTCGATAGGTGCCCGTCCGCTTTTCCGGCCGGCCTGCTCAGAAGCAGCCATCCCGCCCACGAGCACTTACAGTCATTCGCGTCTAATCAGACCTCCGAAAGACTAATTGTTTGACGTTCCGGCGACGGTCTAAAACTGGTTATCGGTATAGCTTAGGTGCACCGACCCTCGTTACAAAAATGCCTTCCGATGAGTGCCACCGCTTTTCTTCATGGCCGGATCGGAGTTTCGCCACGTCAGCGCGCCTTATTTAGCTGCCAGCATGCTCAGAACACCGCATGGTCGCCACGCTCGGCAACTGCCTCTCCGCGGATCACGCGGGCATAATAGTCCAACAGCGTCTCCGACCCCGTCGAAGGGGTGGCCTGCGCATCGTATCGTCCGGTCGCTGGATCCAGCACGAGCATCGACTCGGTCGCGTAGTAGCGCCCGATTCGCGCGAGTTCGGCCTTGGCAGCCAGGGCTGGCATCCATCGTCCGGTCGTTGCCAGAGTCGCGATGATTACATCCAGCAGCACCACCGGGACGTGCTTGAAGCGCGGTTGACGCCCCAGTAGGGCGAACAGCCGCTCGCCCTGCGCCTTCGGTGTGATCGCTTCGCCTGGTCCACCGATCGGCAGCACGCGATTGCGTCTCTCATCGCGGTCGAGGCAGTCCGCGAGGTAGCGACCGAGGTCATCATCACTGATTGGCTTGCAGGCCGTCAGCGTCCCATCCCCGAAAATTAGGAAGGGCTTGCCACGTCGCACGCGATCGATCTGCCCGGAAAGCGATTTGAAGAAGGCTGTTGGCCGAACGATCGTGTAGTCGAGCCCGGAGGCGATCAGCGCCGCTTCGAAGGCTAGCTTGGCATGCTGAAAGGCCAGGATCGGCTTCTGGACGCAGATTGCTGAGAGAAGCACGACGTGCGTGACGCCGGCTGCCCGGCTGACATCGAGGGCAGTGACATGCGCCCTGTAATCGATGGCCCAAGCGTCGTCGGGTAACCCGGTGCGTGACGCCAGGCACGACACCAAAACGTCGAAGGGTTCGCCGCGGATACCGTCGCGCGTCAACGATGACGGGTCGGCCAGCCTCACGATCCGCTCAGTCGCACCAATCGGGATAGCGAAGTCGGCACGGCGCCTGACCAGGCAGACGACCTCATGGCCGTGTGACACCAGCGCCCGAACGGTAGCCCGCCCGATCGTACCGGTTGCCCCTAGAAGCAGGACGCGGCGTGGTCCAGCGCCGGCCTGTCTGCTCATGGTCATGATCGCTTCATCCCAACGCTCAGGCATCCGATGCCTCCCGCACCGGTAGAGATGCGCAGACGGCGGCAAACAGATGTCGATGTGCTAGCCACCTGTATGGCTACAGGGCCGGGCGGTTCAGCAACCGAGACATGATATTTTTATTCCTCTCCCCCTGTCTTACTGCCGACCTGCTCAACATCGCGCACTGCAATCGCCGCCGGGAGCGCTTGCGGATCTCATTCCTCAGTTACCATCCAAAAGCTGACCCTGACCGGCTGGCTGCATGGTTCGCTGCGCGAGGGCTACCCGTTCATCTCGTTGCCTATACCAGTCGCGAGTTGTGCTTGGATGTGCCGTCGGCGTTAGATTTCGTCGTTAAGGCGATGCTGCCCAAACTCGCTGCTTACGATCTTCCGATACGGTAATCGTTCGTCCTATGTGGTTGGCGCGATGCGCCTCTGAGCACCAGAGGCGTTGCGGGCTGGAAGTATTGAGGCCTCTATCATGGTGCTGCGATAATCGGGCTCTACCGAAAAAAAGCGCACAACATGCTCAGCGCAAAACAGACCTAAGGTAACGTCGAGCATCACCACTTCAAAAATCTGCGCTGCGGCCTGAAACAGACGCGTCACGGATGGTCATAACGTCAGCATGTCGTGTCGCATTAGCCGGGGCTTGAACCAACTCATTTTCTGTGAGGCGGCTCGAATGCGTTTGCTTGCCCCGGGCAGCGGTAACGTAACTTGCTTAGTCAGCGGCCAACTGGACGGCCACTTCGTTCCGTCGAAGAAACGGAATCGCAAAAGGCGGATCGTAACCCATGAAGACGGGGGAAGCGGCGACCTTTCTATTCCCCGCAACCAGGACCTCGATAAGGATACGTTCCTGTTCGGCGCGAACCTCAGGTATAGTCGAGCCTGAGAAGCGAAGGGCGGCGATCGTCTCGGCCGGAACGTGGACGAGACGAACGCCTGCCTCAGTGGGCTCCGGAGCCCCGGCCTCGGCAACGTCGTGGGGGAGGAAGAACCGCATGGTTCCGCCAGTGCCCTGCTCGACCGGGACCGTCATCGCGATGCGCTGACCACCTGTCTCGACGGGTGCGGTCATGGCGATGCGGTCGCCCCGCTGGTTTGCGCCGGTGATATAGCGAAAGAGGCGCCCAAACGCCGCGCCATCTCCAAGCCCACGCCCGTCAGTTTCTACGGCGAGGCGAGGCTCATAGGCCCTGATTTCGACACCGCGGTCGAGACGTTCGACCACGGTATACCTCGGCTGATCATAGAAGCTCCGGACACCGAAGACCCCGAGGACGGACTCGCACAGGGTGACGAGGTAATAGATAAATTTGTTCATCGCGGTGATGCTCTGTGGCGGTTTCGTGGACCAACCGTCCGCGGCGGCGATGGCTGCCAGCGGAATTGGTTGGATACGCTGCGGAGTTGCGCCGATCCGGATCCAGCCCGCGTGCAGCCCCTTCTCGTGAGCGTTGCCGTTCTGCGCGATGATGGCCGTCACCCGTTCTGGATGCGCCAGGGCCACCCGGAAGCCGGTAGGCGCGCCGCAGTCGAAAACATAGAGCGCGTCGGTGTCCAGCCCGACCACCTCGGTGAATCGGTCGATGACCTGCGGCGGATGTTGCTGGTCGGCTCGCTGATGATTCAATTCGTCGAAAGTGAGTGATCAGGACATCATTTTCGAAAGGGAGCACGCGCATTCTGCCAAGAACGATGGAGGTAGACCATGCGGACGTCGATGGCGGTAGGCTTGGCATTTCTCGCGATGATGGGAAGTGTTACCATGGCGGAGGCGCGTGCACGGCTGCGCTTGTCCTTCGGGCGTACGGTGGCAACCCAGCGGCCCGTCATGCCGGCCCCCGCCACTGCCGTAGTTCAGCGCAGCTCCGCCGGACGGATCGGCGACCGGCCTGCGATCACAATCACGCCGGGCCATGCCTCCATCGCGGCGGCGGCGAGCACCATACCGCTCGTAACCTCCGGCGATGCAACAGCCGGCACTGATCTAAGGGCGCGAATCGAGCCTTCGGCTGTGACTCTAGCGCCCGCGTCGCCGCGCATCCGTGAGGTTCGCGCGATTGCTCCGCCCTGCGAGTCGGGCAAGCGCGTCGGGGGTGTGGAGCACGAGGACGCCGGCTTCTGCCTCATCAATTGAATGACTGCGCAGCTAGTCCGAGATCCAAATCAAGCCACCAAATTGCCTCCGCATCGGGCTCCAGGGTCGCTTGTTGCGCTTGAAGCGTAAAGATGCGCAGACCCGTTCGGTGGCGGGTCCGCGTTCCATTCACCGACGAAGCTGCCGGGAGGTTTACAAGCGCCACTCCAAGCAAGCGGCGAGGGCGAGGAGAAGGTCCACCGTGGGTCGGCAGCAGACTAAGCGCTTTTCCAGTGAACCTCCATTGAAGCGGACAAGCCGCGTTCAGCCAGCCTCCGACGCAATGCTTCTCGCGCGCGGCAGTCAGTAGCTGTAATCGCGGCCCGGGTAAGCTTGTGGCTGGCCGTAACCCGTTCCCCTCGGCTGGACGCGAGCGCCGTAGTCGATCTCTCGGCGAGCCCGCCGGTTGGCGAGGTAGCGGCCACCGAGGCAGCCTGCCACGGCACCGACGACGCCACGCTCGGCCAGATAGTGGCCCGTCAAGCCGCCGATGATTGCGCCCTTGATACAGCCCTTCGCCTCGGCGGCCCCGACACTCATGAGTGTCGCGAGGGCGATGGCCGACGCGTGTCCGACGAGTCGCATACTGGTTCTCCCGGTTAGTGGCCAGAAGAACTGGGTTCACCCCGGATGCGTTCCTGCCAGCGGGCAATGAGGCTCTGCTTGCGTCGCCCACGGCCAGCACGTCGAGTCGCGCAATGCGGCCAAAAAGACAAACGGCCGGCTGATGTCTCTCGGTGCTGCTCCTGCGCTTGAAGCCGATCCTCACCTGAGACGAACAGTCTTGGCGAAAGGTTTGCCCGCCACTGTGAAGCCGTCGATCACCGCTGTTCCATCTGACGCCACGCGCCCCTCAACAAGAATGTCTTTAAGAATGTCCTTGCATGCCGTCCGATCGAGCAATCCGGGAGCTCCTTGTACCCCGTACCACTGCTCGATGCCGTAGTTCACGATGCCGGTCAGACAGACCGGATGCTGCCAGGTGGTAGGCTCCGACGTCTGACCGCCCATCCTGCCTCGCATGGTGAGAGGAGTTCCCGGGCGCGCGCGCGTCGCAAATCCCGAGCTGCCCTTGATGAACAGCCCGTGTCCTCGGGGTACTTCAAAGAACACCTGATCCGCTCGGTGCGCGCCATCGGTCATCATGGCCCCATCCCCCCGCGTGTTGGAGCCGCCGGAAAACCTGGTGCGGTTCACCGCCGCGCCGGTCTCCGTTCGTATGGATTTCTTCCCGATGGCCAACGTCTGATAACGCTTCCTTATCAGACGTAGCGCTACGCTCAGGCTCGATCGAGGGAGAAAGTATGATGCTACCCGCCACGCTTGCGGCACAAGCCCGCGCATTTGCCGATCAGGCGCTCTCCGAAAATTCCCGTCGGGCCTATCGCGCCGACTGGCAGCACTACACGGCGTGGTGCCGTGGCCACGGGATCGAGCCGCTGCCCGCGGGCCCCGAGCAGGTTGCGAGCTACCTGACCTCGATGGCCGAGACCCATAAGCGCGCCACGATCGAGCGCCGGCTCGTCACGATCGGTCAAGCCCACAAGCTCCAAGGTCTTCCGTGGATCCCAGCGCATCCCGCGGTCCGGGCGGCTCTGCGCGGCATGTTCCGGCGGTACGGCAGGCCGAAGAAGCAGGCCGCGGCGTTCGGCGTACCGGAAACCCTCCAGATCGTCGCAGCCTGCGAGGGGACGGTGGCGGCTTTGCGCGACCGCGCCCTGTTCCTGATGAGCTTCGCCGGCGCGTTTCGGCGCTCCGAAGTCGCGCGGATCCATTTCGAGGATCTCGGCTTCCGCGACGGCGCGGTCGATGTGTTCTTGCCGCAATCCAAAGGTGATCAGGAAGGTGAGGGCACGATCGTGACTGTCGTGGCCGGCGAGAACATCGCAACGTGCCCCGTTGCCGCGCTTCGGCGCTGGCTGCAGGCCGCCCCGACCCAGGGCTACGTCTTCCGAGCCGTCCGAGCCGACGGGACCGTAATGGATGACGGGCTTCATCCCGACTCGATCGGCCGCATCGTCCAGAAGCGCGCCGCGGAGGCCGGCCTCGTCGCCGGGCCGCGCGAGCGCATTTCGGCCCACGGGTTCCGCGCGGGCTTCATCACCGAGGCCTACAAGCGCGGATCGCGCGACGAGGAGATCATGAGCCACTCGCGCCATCGCGATCTCAAGACGATGCGCGGCTATGTCCGCCGCGCAAAGCTTTCGGACGCGCATCCGGGTCGAAACATCGGGCTATGAACAGTTTTCGTGAAGATATCGGTCGCTTTTTCGACCGATAGCTGCGGCTCACCGAAGACCTCAGCAGATGATTCGGTGGGCGCGAAAAACGCTCAGGTCCGTCTGAACACGCCACGCCGATCCCGGGCGATCATTCGGCTGCGGCGACGCCTCGTGCGGTGACGCTGCCCGACGAAGACAGTCGCCAGGCGACATGCGGGTTCGATCCGAGGATCCAAAAATTCTCAGCGTTGCCAGATCGGTTACGCTGCGGAACGACTGGCGACGTAGCGGCGCCAGCCGCCGAACCGCGTAATGTCAGTCGCACCGGTTGCCCCCGCAAGTTCCACCAGGAAGCCCTTCGGCGCGGTCCCGTCGGCGAGCCGCAGGGTGCCGATCGCGAGCGGTTCCGGGATGGCGGCCACGAAGGCGCCGAAGGCGGCTGGCGGCAGGGCCCAGACCTCCGTCTCGATCGCCCCCCCTTCGTCGCCGGCCACCCGGAGCAGTCCGGGACGATGCGGAGGCCCGCCGGGCAGGGCGTAGAGGTGATATTCCGGTCGGGTCGCCACGGTCCGCAGGTACCGGGCGCCGTGCGCGGCAAGTTCGTGGTTCAGCGGCAGGCCCGACAGATGCGCTCCAACGACCGCCAGCTCGATCTCGCCGGGCCGCGCCCGGACCGGCCCCGGTTCCGCGGCTGGCACCGGCGACTCCCCCGAGCCGATCCGGCCGGCGGACGCCGCGTGCAGGCGCGCGCCCAGAGCGGCGAGGAGCCCGTCGGACCCGCGTGGCGCCAGCAGGGTGATCCCGGAGGGAAAGCCATCGGCGCGGGGCCGCCCCGGGACCGCGAGGGCACACCAGTCGAGCAGGTTGACGAAGTTGGTGTAGGTGCCGAGCTCGCTGTTGGGGCCGATCGCGTCGGCGACCAAGTCCGCGCAGGTCTGCGGACGCGGATAGGTCGGCACGGCGAGCACATCGACGCGATCCCAGATCGCGTCGATGTCCCGGCGCAGCTCCGCGAGGCGGTAGAGGCCCGCGAAGGCGTCGGCGGCGCTGTAGCGTCCGGCGGCGGCGATCACGGCCCGCGTCGTCGGGTGCAGGATTTCGGGGCGCGTCTCCATGATCGGCCGGATCGCCGCGTAGCGCTCGGCGACCCAGGGCCCGTCGTAGAGTAGAGCCGCGACAGCGAACATCGGCGCGAAATCAACCGGCGCGGCCGCCCCGGCGAGCGTTTCGAGATCAGCAATCGCCGCCGCAAAGGCCGCCTCCGAGAGGCCGTCGCCGCAGAAGCGGAGGCTCGCCGCGTCCGGCGCTCCGAGGCGCAGGCCCGGCGGCAAGCCGGCGGGCGCTGGCGGGACCGGCAAGGCCCGCGACCAGGGATCGGCGCCGTCGAAGCCCAGCATGGCCCGGAAGGCCGCGTCGGCGTCGGCGACGGTGCCGGCGAAGACCGAGAGCGTGTCGAGGGTCCGGCAGGCCGGCAGCATCCCGCGGCTGGAGACCGCCCCGAGGGACGGCTTCAGCCCGACGATATTGTTGAGCGCCGCGGGCACCCGGCCGGAGCCCGCCGTGTCGGTCCCAAGCGCGAAGGTAACGACACCGTGGGCCACCGCGACGGCGGAGCCGCTGCTGGAACCACCGGGCACGTAGGCCGGGTCGATCGCGTTGCGCGGGGCCGGGTAGGGCGTGCGCACCCCGACGAGACCGGTGGCGAACTGGTCGAGGTTGGTCTTGCCGATCAGGATCGCCCCGGCGGCCAGCAGCCGCGCCACCGTGGGCGCCGTCTCGGTCGGCGTATAGGCGAAATCCGGGCAGGCGGCGGTGGTCGGCAGGCCGGCCACGTCGATGTTGTCCTTGACGGCGAAGGGCACGCCCCAAAGCGGCATCGACACGGGGTCGAAGGGCGGCAGCGCCGCTGCGGCAGCCTGAGCCTCAGCCTCCGGTACCAGGGCGAGGAAGATGCCGGGATCGTCCACCGCGGCGAGCCGGCGGTAGGCTTCGGCAACGACGGTGCGCGGGTCCTGGCCCGTGGCATAGGCCGCGTGCAGCGCGGGGATCGTCGGGAAGGGAGGTACGGTCAATCCTCGCATCGAGGCTCAGGCTTCGTCGCCGGTGGCGCGGTACCAGTCGAGAATCTCGGTCCCCTGCATGAAGACCGCATCGCTGCGCGCCAGGATGGCGTCGAGCAGCCGCTCCAGCAGGCCGATCCGGTGCGGGACGCCGGTGATGTAGGGGTGGATCGCGAAGCCCATCACCTTGGCGCCGCTGAGCAGGCCGGGACCCGCGGCCTCGGTGGCGAGGCGGTCGAGATTGGCAAGCGCCCGCTCGACGAACTCGTCAGCACGGTGATGCTGGATGGCGAGCAACGGGATGTCGTTCAGCTCGACAGAGTAGGGGAGGGCGACGAGGTCGCCCGTGCGCGTCGATACCCGGCACGGGCGGTCATCGACCACGAAGTCACCGACGTATTCGATGCCGGCCGCGTGCAGGTGATCGGGCGTATCGAGGGTCTCGGTGAGGCCGGGCCCCAGCCAGCCGCGCGGCGGACGCCCCGTGACCTCGGTGATCGCCGCGACGGTACGAGCGATCATCCCGGGTTGGTCTTCGACCCGGTGGGTGGGGACTTGGTGGAACCCGTGGGCCATGAACTCCCAGCCGGCCGCGTGGGCGGCTTCGGCGATGCGGGGATAGGCCGTGCAGACCGAGCCGTTGATCGACAGGGTCGGGCGGATCCCGCGGCTCTCGAACGCCTCAAGAAAGCGCCAGAAACCGACCCGCATCCCGTACTCGTGCCACGCCCAATTCGGGATGTCCGGTAGCAGGCTCGCGGCGGTCGGCGGCACCAGGATCTGGCGTGGCATCGGATGGTCGATCAGCCAGTGCTCGACATTGACCACGGGCCAAACGGCGATGTGCTTGCCCCCGGGCAAGGTGAGCCGGGGCCGGTCCACGGCGGCGCGGTAGGCGAGGCGGTTCTCGGGCCGCCGGGGATCGTCGAAGGCGGTCTCCATCAGGCGGCGGCCCGCGGCGCGTGGTGGCTGTGGAGCTGAGCGGCCAGCATCCGGCGCAGGTCGTTGAAGGCCGGGCTCGAGACGTCGCGCCGCCGCGGCAGGTCGATTGTGTGCACCGCCTCGATCCGACCGGGGCCGGGCGACATCATCACGATGCGGTCGGCCAAAAAAATCGCTTCCTCGATCGCGTGGGTGACGAACAGGATCGTTAGGCCCGTCCGCGACCAGAGGTCGAGCAACTCGTCCTGCAAACGCTCGCGGGTCATGGCGTCGAGCGCCCCGAAGGGCTCGTCCATCAGCACCACCTCGGCCTCGTTGGCGAGCACCCGCGCGATGGCGACCCGCTGCTTCATCCCGCCCGAAAGCTGGTGCGGATAGGCGTCGGCGAAGGCTTGGAGACCAACGAGGGCGATGTAGCGCTCGGCTGTGTCGCGCACCTCGGCGGCGGGGCGCCCGCGCGCCTTCGGGCCGAAGCCGATATTGTCACGCACGGTGAGCCACGGGAACAGGCCGTAATCCTGGAACACCATGCCGCGGCTCGGTCCCGGTCCGGCAATGGGCTTGCCCCACATCAGGGCCTCGCCGGAGGTCGGGGCTTCGAAGCCGGCGGCGACCCGCAGCAGCGTCGACTTCCCGCAGCCCGAGGCGCCGAGCAGACAGACAAACTCGCCCCGCGATACGGTGAGGTTCGCCTCGCGCAACGCTTCGGTCCGTCGGCCGCCGGCCGTGTAGGTCTTGGAGACCGCGCGCATGTCGAGGATTGGAATCGTGGGGTCAGCCATGAGTGGGGCTCCAGGCGAGCAGCCGGCAGCCGAGCTGCATGACCAGCCAGTCCGAGACGAAGCCTGCGACCCCGATCACCGCCATGCCGCAGATTACGATCTCGGTGCGCGAGAGCTGGCGCGCCTCCATGATGATCGCGCCGAGACCGGTCTGGACCCCGGTCATCTCGCCGACCACGATCACCACCCAGGCGAAACCCAGCCCCAGCCGCAGGCCGGTGAAGATCGACGGCAGCGCCGCCGGCAGTACCACGCGGACGAACTGCGCCGGACCGGTGCAGCCTAGCATCGCGGCCGCCTCGAACAGGCGTGGCTCCACAGATCGGACCCCGAACACGGTGTTGACCAGGATCGGGTAGAACGCCCCGAGAAACACGAGGAAGAAGGCCGAGCGGGGTCCCAGGCCGAACAGAATCATGGCGAGCGGCAGCCACGCGGTCACCGGTACGGGTCGCAACACCTGCAGGACCGGATCGAGCAATTCCCGGATCAGCGGGACGCGACCGATCAGCAGGCCGAGCGGCAGGGCAGCCGCGGCCGCCAGCGCGAATCCGCCGTAGACCCGGCTCAGCGAGGCTGCGAGATGGGTCCAGAGTGTGCCGCTGAACGCGTCGTCGTTGACGCCGCCGATGGCGAGATCGCGCAGTTCGGACCAGACCTCCGCGGGCGGCGGGATCAGGCTGTAAGGCCGGCCCGCCGTGGTGACCTGCCAGACCGCGAGCAGCATCGCCGGAACCACGCAGGCCAGGGTCAGCCGGCGCAGAGAGGCGAGGCCAACGCCGGACCGTCGAGTGACGGAGGCCGGCGCCGTCACCGGCAGGGCGCTGGCTTCGACGCCGGTGCTCACGCCCGCCCCATCGCGTCGACGAAGCGGGTATCGATGAAGCCGGGCTCGGGCAGCCGCTTGATCTGCTTGAGCGCGAGCATGTGATGCGCGTAGGCGTCGGCCTGCCGGACCTCATTCGGACCGAGGCGCCAGGTCAGCTCGACGTTCGGGGCCGAGACTTCCAGCGCCTCGCGCTTCTGGCCGAGCTTGGCCACCGCCATGGCGATCATCGCGTTGCGGTCGCCGGCCGCGAAGTCCGTCGCCTTGCGGTGGATCTCCAGCATGGTCCGGACGAGGTCCGGCCGCTCGGCCAGCGTGTCGCGATGGGCGCCGAACACCATGTTGAGCGCGCCCATCTCGGTGCCGTAGGGGTACTCGACGAGTTGGCCCACCCCCGAGGCGAGGCTGACGCCGGGCCCCGGCTCGGCGCCGACATAGGCGTCGATGTCGCCGCGGGCGAGCGCGATGTGCATCTCTGAAAAGGAGACCCGCACCGGCGTGATGTCCTTCACGGACAGGCCCTCCATGCGCATTCGCTCCAGGACGAAGACCTCCTGGGTGCTTCCGGGCCAGATCCCGACCCGCTTGCCGCGCAGGTCCTTGATGGCGTGGATGTCGGAATCCTTCTTGGCGATCACCGCCATCCCGCGGTTGCAGGTGGAGGCGATGACCACGAGCGGCTCGCCGGCGGCAGCGCCCAGCGTGGCGGCGGCGATGCCGAAGGTTCCGAAATCCACCGATTTGGTGATTACGGCGTTCTTGCACTCGGTCGGGCTCTCGAAGGGCACCACCTCGACCGTCACACCCGCGGGGGTGAAGCGCTCGTAGAAGCTCGGCGCGATCGAATGGATCAGCTTGAGCGATCCCATCCGGATCGTGACGGGCGCCCCCTGTGCGTTGGCCCGTGACAGGGGCCCGAGGGCGAGGCCGGCCCCGAGACCGGCCAAAACGGTGCGGCGGCGGATCATCGAACGGCTCCTGCAGGGTCCTGATGCCACAACGCTAGGTGCAGCCCCTGTTGCAAGGAAGTGCTATTTTCTGAGCGTATTGTTGCTGTTCCGGCAACGGACGTGCACAAAGGAGGTGTGAAGCATCTGCGCACCGTCACCTACGTCGCCGAGGTCGCGCGCGCCGGCTCGATCCGGCGCGCCGCGGAACGGCTGAACCTGACGCCTTCGGCGTTGACCCGGCAGATCCAGGATCTCGAGTACGAGCTCGGCACGACGATCTTCGAACGTCTGCCGCAGGGCATGCGGCTCAACGCGGCCGGCGAACTCTTCGCGCGGCACATCCGCGACCAAGCGGCGGACCTCGACCGGGTGCGCTCGCAGATCGCCGATCTGTCGGGGGTGCGCCGCGGTCACGTGTCGCTCGCCTGCAGCCAGGCTTTCGTCACGCAGGTGGTGCCCGCGGAGGTCGAGGCCTACCGCGCCCGGTTTCCCCAGGTCGGCTTCATGATCCAGGTCCGCGACCATGCGCAGGCCGTGACGGCCCTGGCGGCGTTCGAGGCCGATCTCGCCCTGATCCTGCAACCGCCGCCCTCGGCGGAACTGCATCCGCTCTTCTCCGGACACCAGACCCTCTGCGCGCTGATGCGCACAGGGCATCCGCTGGCGTCGGAAACCGGACCGGTCCGGCTGCGCGACTGCCTCGGCCATGCCCTGGCCTTGCCCGACCACTCGCTCGCCATCCGCCATCACATTGAACACGCGCTGGCTCGGCGTGGGGTCGAGCTCCGGGCGGTCGTCGAGTCGGGCTCGCTGGAATTCCTGCGCAATCTCGTTCTGCGCGAGGATCTCGTCAGCCTGCAGATCCCGAGCGGCATTCCCCAGGATCCGCGCCTGCACAGCCGCCCGATCGACGTCCGCGACCTGACGCCGATGACCCTGGTCCTCGCACAGTTGCGCGGGCGGTCGCTCTCCGTCGCGGCTGCGAAGTTCGCCGATCAGCTCGTCGTTCGGCTCAATCGGGAACCGGTCTGACGCGGCGCACGATCCGAGGCCGCCGCCAGCGCGATCCGCCCAAGCGGATACAAATCCCCTGCGCAGCGCTGCGCGTGTCGACGACGCTGTTGCGGACGGACGGCCAGGTCAGCTGCAAGCTACCGTTCGAAGACCCATGTCGCGTCTCGTCAGCCGCATGCGCTGTCGAAGTCTTGTATCCCCATCGTGCTGAGCAAGCGGGAGCGTCCTCAGTCTCAAACGAGTTTGGACAAAGCACCGCCGTTTCCCCTATGTCAGCCAAGACACACGGCTCATCCGTCGGGATCAGCGAGCGGAGCCAGTATGAGCCCGGTTTCCAGAAGCTTGGCCTGTGCGATGCTCGGCCTAGTCGCGACATCGGCCCTGCATGCCCAATCGCTAGTCCAGCCGCTGCCGCAGGCGCCGACGCCCGATCTCGATCCCCGGGTCTGGCCCCTGAGCGCCGTGGGCAAGTTGAACGTCGTAACGGGGCCCGGAAGTCGGAAATACTGCACGGCCACGCTCGTCGGACCGCGCCATGTGCTCACGGCCGCCCATTGCCTGTGGGACGGAGCGCGGCAGCGCTGGGTCGATGCGGCCGGCGTTCACTTCGTCGCCGGCTACGAGCAGGGACGCTACACCGCACATTCGATCGCCAAGGCCTACACGAAACCGGACGCGTACCGGTTCGGTACGAGTCGGGAGGATCTCAGTCGCGACTGGGCCGTGGTGGAGCTGGCCGAGCCTCTATCCCTGAAGCCGCTGGGCCTCAGCAAAGCCATCGGCCCGGACACCCGGGCGACGACGCTGACAGGCATCGTTCACGCGGGCTACAAATCCTACGCGAACCAGATCATCAGCGTGGAGCACGGCTGCCGAGCCCGTTACGAACCCGCCACCCTGCCGCTCCTCGATCATTTCTGCCCGGTCGTGCCGGGCGAATCCGGCTCGGCGTTGATTCTGCAGGACGGTGAGCCCGGGATCGTCGGCATCCTTGTGGCCAGTTCGCGGACGGGGACCTCGATCGCAGTGCCAGTCAGCAGCTTTCGGGCAACGGTCGAGGCCGCCCTGATGAGCGCGGTGCCGGACAGGGCTGCGGCTGCGAAGCCCGCCCCAATCCGCCGATCGGAAGGCCCATCCCCTGCGGCGGTCCGGGTGCCAGCGCGATGACCCTCTCGGCCTCGACCAGCGCGGTCGTGATCGGCGCGTCCGGCGGCATCGGCCAGGCTCTGGTATCCCAACTCGCCGCGAGCGAAGCCTACGCGTCGGTCTTCGCGCTCTCCCGATCGCAGCCGCCATGCCCGCACGGTGTCCGCACCGAGGCGATCGACCTCGGCGACGAGGCGTCGATCGCTGCGGCTGCGGCCAAGGTCGGTGAGGCCGGACCCGTTGGCCTCATCATCGTCGCGACCGGCATCCTGCATCAGGATGGCGTCTCGCCCGAGAAGACGTTCAAGGCGCTCGATCCCACCGCGATGGCTGCCGTCTTCGCGATCAACACGATCGGCCCCGCCCTGGTCGCCAAGCATTTCGTCCCGCTGCTGGCGCGGACCGGACGGTGCGTGTTCGCTGCATTGTCGGCGCGGGTCGGATCGATCGAGGACAATCGGCTTGGCGGCTGGTACGCCTATCGCGCCTCGAAGGCGGCCCTGAACCAGATCCTGCGAACCCTCTCGATCGAGGTCACCCGCAACCGGCCGGACGCGATCGTTGTCGGCCTGCATCCGGGCACGGTCGCCTCCAACCTGTCGCGCCCCTTCCGACCGGACCCGCAGGCCGGGGGCATCCTGCAGCCTGACGAGAGCGCGGCGCATCTCCTGCGCGTGCTCGGCACCCTCGACGTGAAGGATACGGGCGGCGTCTTCGCCTGGGACGGGACGCGCGTTCCGGCGTAGAGCGCGGCGCGATCGCGGTTCCGATCAGGACCGTGAAATCGGCTCTGCAGGCGTTGGACGCTCCAAGTCGAGATGGTCCCGCAGGGTCGTGCCCGCATACTCCGTCCGGAACAGGCCGCGCTCCTGCAGCAGCGGCACGACCTCGCGAACGAAGTCGTCCAGTCCTTCGGGAAAGAAGGGCGGCATGACGTTGAAGCCGTCCGCCGCGCCGCCCTCGAACCACGCTTGCATGCGGTCGGCCACGTCCGCGGCCGTGCCGACGATCATGTGGTGCCCGCGCCCCGCCGCCACCCGCAGGGCGAGCTGGCGGATGGTCAGCCCCTCCCGGCGCGCCAGGGCGGTGAGGAGTTCGGCTCGGCTGCGAAGCTGGTCCGAGATAGGCAGGTCGGGCAAGGGGCCGTCGAGGTCGTAGGATGCGAGCGAATGACCGACGCGCTCCTCCAGGAGCGGCATCGCGCTGGCGATGGGGGTCCACTGATCGAGCTCGAAGAGCTTCGCGCTCGCCTCCGCGAGCGTGCGACCGATCACCGGCAGGAAGCCCGGCATCACCGCCACCGAGGCCGGATCGCGCCCGAAACCGGCGACCCGCTGCTTGAGGCTCGCATAGAAGCTCTGCGCCTCCGCGATATCCTGCTGGGCGGTGAACACCACGTCGGCCCGCCGGGCCGCGAGGTCCTGCCCGGGCCCCGACGAGCCGGCCTGGATCAGGATCGGGTGTCCCTGTGGCGAGCGCGGGATGTTGAGTGGTCCCTTCACGTTGAAGTAGCGACCCGCATGGTCCAGGATCCGGACCTTGGCCGGATCGGCGTAGACACCGCGGGCCTTGTCCTTCACGAAGGCATCGTCGTCCCAGCTGTCCCAGAGGCCGCAGACCACGTCCACGAACTCCTCGGCGACCGCGTAGCGCTCGTCATGCGCCGGATGCGCCTTGGAGAAGTTGTTGGCGGTGCGCGCGTACGAGGTGGTGACGACGTTCCAGGCTGCCCGGCCGCCGCTGAGGTGGTCGAGCGACGCGAAGGCGCGGGCCACATGGTAGGGCTCGCCGTAGGTGGTCGAGGCGGTCGCCGCGAGACCGATCCGCTCCGTCACCATGGCGAGCGCGCTGAGCAGCGTCAGCGGCTCGAACCGGGCGATCATGGACGGGTGGGCGTCCACCGCGCTGGTGAGCCCGTCCGCCAGGAAGACCATGTCGAACTTGGCGGCCTCGGCCGCCTGGGTGACCCGGCGCAGCAGATCGAAATTCTCGCTTCCGGCTTCCGCGTTCGGATGACGCCAGCCCGAGACGTGATGACCGGCCCCCTGGAGGAACAGTCCGAGATGCATCTGGCGCGGCGCGGCGTCGGGCTTGGTCCGGTCGGTCGTCATGGGGTGGCTCACGGCTGGGCGAGGAGCTGGAGGAGGCGCGCGAGGTCGCCGGGCGTGCGCATGGTGCGCACGAGATCGGGCACCGCTTGGAATGCGTCGGACCCCGCGGTGGCGTCCCGGAACTTGGCGTCGGCGTCGTCGAGCCCCGGCAGGCCGTCGATGCCCTGCCGGGCGGTGCGTCCCTGCGCGTCGGCGATCTCCACCACCACGAACCGCGTGCCCGGATCCGAGGACAGGCGCGGCGCGGATGTGTCGTGCCGGCGCTCGACCCGTTCGGCGAGTGCCGCGAGGTCGGGGCGGACTGGCCTTTCGTCGAAGTGATCGAGGCGCACCGCGCCGTCCACCAGGGAAGCGGCCAGGATGTATTCCGGGCTGAAGCGAGCCTCGATCCCGGTGCGCGGCGTCCGAACAACCAGGGCGGCGTCACCTCCCGGCGGGAAGGTGATGGTCGCCCGCGCCAGATCCCGGAATCCCTCACCGTGGAAGGCGAGGCCGGCCATAGCCACCGGGTGGGCCGCGGTGCAGCACGGGAACGCCTTCAGGGTCAGGCCGGGGCGAAGGATCTGCCAGGGCGATCCCCAATCCTCCAGGACGCGCTCGGGCCGCGCCTCGCCGAACCCATAGATCTCGAAAAAACCGTTGGCGCCATCGAGGCTTTCGGGGGCGCCGGACAGGCCGGCCTCGGCGAGCCGGGCTGCCATCAGGCCATTGCGGGCGGCGAGTCCGGCATGGAGCGGCTTGGCGTCGAACCCGAACTGCAGGCGCAGCCCGGCCGCCTGTGTAGCACTGAGGCCGAGGGCGATCCCGGTGGTCTTGGCTGAGAACCCGCTCAGATGCGCGATCGCGGCGGCCGCGCCAAAGGGCCCCAGCGTCGCTGTAGCGTGGAAGCCGCGCTCGTAATGGGCGGGACCGATGGCGCGGCCGAGATGCGCCATCGTCTCCAGGCCGACCAGATAGGCGGCGAGGAACGCGTCGGCGGAGGGCAGACTCGTTGGATCGAGGGCTGCCAGCAGCGCCGGCACGATCACCGTGGTGGGGTGCCCGCGCACGCTCGCGTGGACGTCGTCGTAGTCGAGCACGTGTCCGGCATAGCCATTGAGCAAGGCGGCGAGAAGCGGTTCTGCGGGCCGTCCGGAGCCGATCACCGGGGACCGGCCGAGCGTGTCGCCCATGGCGGTCCGCAGGGTCGCCACGGTGCGGTCCCGGCTCCCCGCCAAGGCACAAGCGAGAAAGTCGACCAGAGCGAGGCGCGCCGCCGCCATCGCGGCGGCATCCGCGTCCGGACGGGCGGCCACGATGGCCTCAGCCAGGGCGGTGCTGCGTGAATCCGGCATCAGATGCCCTCCCGGTCCTGCACCGCGTCGCGAAACCCCTGGAAGCCGCCGATGAACTGGCGGATGCGCGGGTTATCGGATCGGTAGAACAGGTCGGCCGGCGGCGCCTGCGCGACGATGCGGCCGTTCTCTGTAAACGCGATCGTGTCGCTGATTTCCTCGGCGAAGCGCATCTCGTGGGTGACCAGGATGCTGGTCAGCCCCTCGCGCACCAGCTCGCGGATCACGGCCAGCACCTCGCCGACCATCTCGGGATCGAGGGCCGAGGTCACCTCGTCGAACAGCACGAGTTCCGGCCGCATGGCGAGCGCCCGCGCGATGGCTACACGTTGCTGCTGGCCGCCCGAGAGTTCGCCCGGATAGGCCGAGACCTTGTCGGCCAGCCGGACCCGGGCGAGCAGGTCCCGGGCGTGGCCCTCCGCCTCGGCGCGCGGCACCTTGAGGATCCGGACCGGCGCCAGGGTGATGTTCTCGAGCACCGTGAGATGCGGGAACAGGTTGTACTGCTGGAACACCACCCCGATGCGCTTGCGCAGGGCGATCCGCTCAGCCTCGCTGCGCAGGGTATCGACGCGCACGCCCGCCACGGTGATCCGACCGGCCTGCGGCTGCGCGAGACCGTTGATGCAGCGCAGGATGGTGGACTTGCCCGAGCCGGACGGGCCGATGATCGAGACCGCATCGCCCTTCGCCACCGTGAGGTCGATGCCCTTCAGCACCTCGACCGCACCGAAGGACAGGTGGACGTCCTGAAGGTCCACGAGGTTCGGCCGGTTTGCGAAATCCTGAGCCATCGAGTCGTGAGCCATCGGCTTTCGTTGTCAGCGGCGCGCGAGACGGCGTTCGAGACGCCGCGTCAGGCGCGAGATCGGGTAGCAGAACAGGAAGAACGCCAGCAGTACCGTCAGGTAGATCGCGATGGTGAAGTCGTCCCGCCGCACGGCGGTGCTGGCATCGGTCGCGGCGTGCAGCAACTCGTGGACGCCGACCAGCGAGGCCAGCGCCGTGCTCATGGTGATCGAGGCGTAGAGGTTCATCCAGGGCGGCAGCGTCCGGCGCAGACACTGGGGCAGGATGATCCAGCGCAGGGTCTGCCCCCGCGACAGGCCGATGCCCTTAGCGGCGTCCCACTGCGTCGTCGGCACGGACTGGATCGCGCCCCGGGCGATCTCGGCCACGTAGGCGGCGGCCGGAATGGCCAAGCCGAGCACCGCCTTCAGCCAATCAGGGAACGGCAGGTAATGGCCGGCCACAATGATCTCGAAGGGAAAGATGTAGGTTGTGGCGAAGATCAGCACGAGGTGCGGCGCGTTGCGGAACACCTGCACGTAGGCCACGGCCGGCGCGCGCACGATCCGCGTGGCGGAGAGTTCCATCGCGCCGAGTGCGACCCCGCCCAGCGTGCCCAGCGTCATGGCGAGCATACTGATCAGGACGTTCATGGCGAAGCCTGAGGCGAGGTAGGGCAGCCAGTCGAGGAGATCGCGCGTCAGACGCGCATCGAGGAGCCACCACAGGAGGATGGCGCTGCAGGCGGCGGCGAGCCACGGCCAGGCCCAGCGGAGGGCTCCGCGGGCGGGCAGCGCGGCGGCGCTCACGCGCCGTATCCCGGCACGGCGAGGCGGCGCTCCACGAGGCGGCCGATCCGCGACACGGTCAGGTTGATGAGCCCGAAGAACAGCAGGATCCCGATCATCAGCTCGAGGACGTTGTCGCGCTGCGTCCAGATCATGATCGACGCGTAGGTCACCTCACCGACCGCGATCGCGGAGCCGATCGTGGTCAGCTTCACGAGGTTGACGAGGTTGTTCACCAAAGCCGGCAAGGCCGTGCGCAACGCCAGCGGCAGCGTCACGAAGCGCAGGATCTCCAAGCTTGAAAAGCCGGTTGCCTGCGCGGCCTCGACCAGGGGCGCCGGCACGGCCTCGATCCCGCCGCGCAAGGCCTCCGCGTGGAAGGCCGCGACGTGCAGACCCGTCACCGCCACCACCCAGAAAAACGGCGTGAACGGGTTATGGGCCGCCCCGCCCAGCGCCCGGGACAGGAGCATGTTCAGAGCGAAGAACGCGAACATGAGCTGCACGAGCGTCGGCGTGTTGCGCGTCAGCTCCACATAGGCCCGCACTGGCAGGGCGAGCCACGGGCGACCGGAGGTCAGGGCCGCCGCGAAGGCGATCCCGGCGGCGAGGCTCAGCGGGATCGCCAGGGCGACGAGCAGAAGCGTCGTGCCCATCCCGGCGAGCCACGACCGGACCTCGGTGCCGCTCAGCAGGAAGTCGTAATGCAGGCCCAGAGTAGCCGCCAGTTCGATGAAGCGCTGCAGGGCCGCGTCGATCATGCCGGGCGCGACCGGATCACAGCCTGAATCACGGCTTGGCCTGCGCGGCGAACTTGCGCTGCTCCTCCTCCAGGAAGGCCGGATCGACCAGCCGGTTGGCCTTGGCCATGTCCAGCATGGCCCCCGAGCCGTGCAGGTCGCGCACGGCGGCATCGAGAGCCGCCGCGGTGTCGCGCTCGCCCTTGCGCAGCCAGATCACGGAGTCAGCCGGATCCAGCTCGGTGGGGATGACGATGGCGTAGTCCTTCCAGTCGTTCGGACGGTCGGCGAGCAGGAGCTTGAGCGTCGGCGCCACGTGGACCGCGACCACGCAGTTGCCGCCCTGGAGCGCCAGCATCGACTCGGGCTGGCTCGGGATCCCCTTCACCACGGCGCCGTAGGTGTCGGCGAGCGGCTGCGCGTAGTTCGAGCCCTGCGAGATGCAGACCGGCTTGCCCTTGAGGTCCGCCCAGTCGTGGATGCCGCTGTCCTTGCGCCCCAGCGCGGCGCCCCCGGCTCGGTCGTAGGGGGTCGGCACGTGGTCGAGGATCTTCGCGCGGTCCTCCGTATACTGCATGTTGGCGATCAGGACATCGACCTTGCCCTGCTGCAGGAACTGCACGCGGTTGGGCGGCGTGACGGTGACGAGCTCGACCTTCACGCCGAGCTTCTCGGCCAGCGCCCGGGCGAGGTCGATGTTGAAGCCTTTCTCGGCGCGGGTCTGCGGGTCGATGTATCCGAACGGGGCCCCCGACAGGATGATGCCGACCGTGAGTTTCTGCCGGCCCTTGATCCGGTCGAGGGTCGCGTCCGCACGGGCCGCATCCGACGCGAGCAGCCCGAGGGCCGCCAGGGCGAGCGCTCCGGGGCGGCAGGTCGACCAAAACTTCAACACGATGCGCGCCATGAAGGCTCCGGTTCTCTGCGCGGGGCGGATCCCTCCATACGGGGCCTTGGGATGCGCGGAAAGCCGCGGCGGCCTCGAAGGACAGCAGGGAGGCGCGCTTCACGTCGGAGATGCTCAGGCCCGCCTTCTCGAGGGCCGCGACGATGCCGGCCGCACCGCTGCGCCGGAACGATCCTTGCCAGCCGCGACCGCCGGGCTCGCGCCGAGCCGTACTGGGGACGGGCCGAAATGATAGACAGGCGGCAGACGGTCAGGCTCGGGATGCTGACGCCGTCTTCGAACAGCGTCCTCGAACCGATGACAGCCCGCCTGCTGGCCGGGCAACCGAGGATCACCGCTCATTTCGCACGTTTACGGGTGACGCAGATCGGGCTGTCGACGGCCGCGCTCGGCCAATTCGATCAGGCGCCGATGCTGGCCGCCTCGGAGCTGCTCGCGGATGCCCGGGTCGCCGCGATCCTGTGGAATGGCACGGCGGGGTCCTGGCTCGGCTTCGAGAACGATATGGCCCTGTCTGCGGCGATCACGCAGCGGACCGGCGTTCCGGCTTCGACATCGGCGCTCGCCTTCCGTGACCTGTTCCGGCGGCGCGGGATCGGGCGTGTCGGGCTGGTGACGCCCTATACGGGGGACGTCCAGGCGCAAATCCAGGCGAACTGGCAGGCCGATGGGCTAGACTGCTCGGCCGAGCGGCACCTTGGCCTGTCGGAGAACTTTTCGTTCGCGGAGGCCGATGAGGCCGAGATCGCCGGGATGGTCCGCGCCGTGGCGGCCGAGGGTGCCGAGGCGGCCGCCATCGTCTGTACCAACCTCGCGGGCGCCGCCCTCGCGCCCGCTCTTGAAGACGAGCTCGGGATCCCGGTCTACGATTCGGTGACGGTCAGTCTGTGGAAGGCAATGGATCTCGCCGCGCTGGACACGGCGGCGATCACCGGATGGGGCAGCGTGTTCGCGCCGGCCTGAAAAGCTGGATTCAGGTGTCTTGCCGCTCGATCCAGCGCCGCAGGGCCGGTGCCAGCCCGGTGGCGGGCTTGGCCGGAGGCCGGGCGAAGCGGCCCGCGTGCGGCGGACGCGCCCCGAGCCGGACCAGCGCCTGCGCCTGACCGAGGGCGGCCGCCAGCGGATCGACCAGCGGCACCGGCACCGTGTCGCCGATCCGCGCGGCGAGGCCGGTCAGCGGGGCGCCGGCGAGGATCACCGCGTCGGCCCCATCCTCGGCGACGACCCGGTTCGCCAGGGCGCCGATCTCCACCTCCAGTTCGTGCTGCACTTCCGTGACCGAGCGGAAGGCCGCCGAGACCGCGCGGACACAGGCGCAGCGTGCCGAGAGCCCCGAGAGCGCAACAGCATCCTCGTACCAGGGCAGCAAAGTGCCCGAGAAGGTCACGATGCCGAAGCGCTGACCGAGCTGGCAGGCGGTCAGCATCGCCGCCTCGGCCATGCCGACGATGGGCAGGTCGAACAGCTCCCGCGCCGCGATCAACCCAGGATCGCCGAAGGCCGCGATGACGGCGGCGTCGAAGCCGGCTTGGTGCTCCGCCAGGGCTTCCAGCACCGCGGCCCCCGCGAGCTGCGCCTCCGCGCGACTCGCGATGTAGGGCAGGCCCCGGGCGGCCGTCAGCGCTGTGAGCGTCACGTCCGGGGCAAGGGCGGCCGCAGCGGCCTGCTCCATCCGGGCCGTCATGGCGGCCGAGGTGTTCGGATTGAGGAGGAGGAGCCGCACGCCGTCAGACGCGCGAGCTCGGCCGGTAGAACGGTTCGTGCCGCGACGGGTCGATGTAGTCGGCATAGAAGCGTTTCGCGTGCGGCAGCAAAGCCTTGGAGAGCTGTCGCCGCTCGACTTCGTCGTCCGACAGCGCCCGCGACAGATCGTCATGCAGCGCCTTGAGGGCGGCGTCCTTGTCGACCCGGGTGAAGCGGCCGTCGGCGTACAGGACCTCGCCCTCGCACAGCACCGTGGTGACGCCACCTGTCTTGGCCCGCTGGATCACCGCGTCGAGCAGCGGCGTCTCCGGGTCGAGATACGGATAGGCGATCTGGTCCCAGTCGATCAGGACGAGGTCGGCGCCCTTGCCGACCTCGATGGTGCCAAGGCTGTCGCCGTACGGGGTGGTGCGGGCGCCGCCGACGGTGGCCATGCGCAGCACCTGGGCCATGCTCGGCACGTCGCCCTCGTCCATGCCGGGCACCCGGTGAGCGCGCAGCACGAGGCGCATCTCCTGGAGCATGTCGCGGTCGTCATTGATGCCGGCCTCGTCGAGGCCGATCGCCGTGTTGATCCCCTTCGCCTCGAATTGGTTGAGCGCCGCCACGCCGGAGCGCAGCCGGAAGTTTGACGAGCAGTTGTGACAGATGCAGGTGCCGGTCGCCGCCACCCGGTCGATGTCGGATTCGTTCAGCCAGACGCCGTGGCCGAGCGTGAGGCGGGGGCCCAGCATGCCGAACCGGTCGAGGTACTCGACCGCGGTGCCGCCGCCGCGCTTCTCCGCGTAGGCCTTCTGGTAGGCGGTCTCGACGAGGTGCATGTGCATCGGCACGTCGTAGGATTCGGACAGACCGGCGAGCCCTTCGAGGGCCGCGTCGGAGCACCAGTGCAGGTTGGCCGGCGCGAGCTGGATCTTGGCCCGCGACGCCCCGGCCTGGCCGGAATGCAGGCTGCGAAACAGCGAAAAGTTGTCCTCCAGAGACATCTGGAAGCGCTCGAACCAGCGCTTCATCGGGTCCTGCAGCGACGCCGGGAGGCTCGACACGAAGTCCATGTCGGCCTGGTAGACGAGGCGATTCTGGTCGCGGACCGCAAAGCAGTACGAGACCCGCATACCGATGTCGCGATAGGCGCGCAGCACCTCGTTGGAGCGCGCCTCGACCTCCTCCAGGCTGCCGGGCATCCAGCCGTGGATGTGCTGGACCGTGGTGATGCCGGAGCCGACCATCTCGAAGGCCGAGTACAGGGTGTCGAGATAGAGGTTCAGGTTGCGCGCCACCATGCGGGTGACGAACCACAGCTCCAGCGGCATGTCGGGCGAGCCGAGCTGCACCGGCGTCAGGCCGACATGGTGGTGGCCGTTGACGAAGCCCGGCAGCAGGATCTCGCGGCCGGAGCCGATCACGGGGGCGTCGGGGTAGCGGGCGTGCAGGTCCGCGTAGGTGCCGAGGGCCTCGATGATCCCATCCTTCTGCAGCACCGCGCCATCGGCCATCTCCTCCCAGCGATCGTGGTCGAGGGTACGGGTGATCATCCGCCGGCTGCGGATCAGCGATGTGGTCATGGTCGTGTCCGTGTTGGGGGAGGGATCAGACGAGCGCTTCCTGCTCGGCGAAGGCCCGGTCGACCTCGTCGCGCAGGAGTTCCGTCAGATGCCGCCGCATCGCCTCGGCCTCGGGGGAGAACGGGTCGCGCGGGCGGGCGAGGTCGTTGCGGACGATGGTCTTGATCCGCCCGGGGCGGGCGGTGAACACCACCACCCGGTCGGCAAGCGCCACCGCCTCGTCGATGTGGTGGGTCACGAACAGCACCGAGGCGGCGCTGTCGCGCCAGACGTCGAGCAGGAAGTCCTGCATCTTCTGGCGGGTCTGGACGTCGAGCGCCGCGAACGGCTCGTCCATCAGCAGAACCTTCGGGCGCATGGCGAGGGCGCGCGCCACCGCCACCCGCTGGCGCATGCCGCCGGACAATTCGTCCGGCCGCTTGTCGAAAGCTTCGACGAGGCCGACGCGCTGGAGCGCGGCCCGGGCGATGCTCCGCCGCTCGGCCTCCGGCACGCCCTTCAGCGACAGGCCGAAGCTGACGTTCTGCCAGACGCTGAGCCAAGGGAGCAGCGAAGTCTCCTGGAAGATCAGGCTGCGCTCGGGCGAGGGGCCGGTGACTGGGGCGCCGAACGCCAGGAGCTCCCCCCCGGAGGCGGCTTCGAGCCCGGCGATCAGGTAGAGCAGCGTGCTCTTCCCGCAGCCCGAGGGGCCGAGGAACACCACGAACTCGCCGGGCTTCACGGTGAGGTCGATGTCGCGCAGCGCCTCGTGCGCGCGGGCGGTGCCGGCCGCCCAGACCTTGGCGACGCCCCGGCAGGAGACGGCGTCGTCGGGGGCGGGATCAGAGGCCATGACATCGGAGGCCAAGGAATCAAAGACCAAGGGAGGACCCCGCGTCGCGCGGCAGCCAGTACAGCATCCGCCGCTGGACCAGCCGGAACAGCAGGTCGAAGGCGAAGCCGAGCAGGCCGATCAGCGTGATGGTGAAGAAGACGAGCGACGGGTTGAAGGTGTTGCGCGCCAGCATGATCACCTGGCCGAGCCCGTAGCCGACGCCGGTCGCCTCGGCGACGAGCACCACCATCCAGGCGCCGAACAGGTTGAGGCGCAGCACGGCGAGCAGCCCCGGGAGGATCGCCGGCACGATCACCCGCGCGTAGATCTGGCGCTTCGACGCCCCCATGGTGCGGGCGACGTTGATGTAGTTCCGATTGACCCCGTCGATCTGGTGGATGGTCGAGAGGACCATCGTGAAGAACAGGGCGATGAACACCATGAAGATGGCGGGCGCGTTGCCGATCCCGAACATGAAGATCGCCACCGGCAGCCACGCGATCGGCGAGACCGGCGCCAAGAGTGTGATGGTCGGCAACGTCAGCCGCTCGAACAGCACGACGTAGCGGATCGCGACGCCGACCAGGATCGACAGGGTCGCGGCCAGGGCGAGGCCCGCCAGAACCCGGCCGGTTGAGGCGAGCACGGTGATCAGCACCGCCATGGCCGGGCTCGGGCCGGCATTCATGCCGGTACCGATCTGCCAGCGCTGGGCGGTGTTGAAGAAGCGTGCCTGCTCGGCGAGGTTGCCGAGGAAGATGTGCGGCGGCGGCAGCAGCTTGGCGTCCGCGATACCGAAGGCCCAGAGCAGCTCCCAGAGGCCGGCGAAGCAGCCGACCGAAACCAGCATCCAGCCGGTCCGTTGCAGGAGCGGGACGAAGCCGTCGGGCAGCGCGAGGCGCTGACCGAACGGGAGGCGCGGCCGGACGTGCGGGACGGCGGCTGCGCGGGCGAGATCCACAGCCATTCGCTCAGGCCGACTTCAGCTTGAGCTTGCCGTAGAGATCCGGGTTCTCGGCGATGACCTGCTCCAGCAGGGTCCAGTCGATCGCGTTGCGACCGGGCTTCTTCTTGATGTAGCCCATCTCGGCGACGGAATCGGTCCGGTCGAGGATGAACTGCGTCTGGTTGCGGGCGTCCACCACCGAGGGCTGCCGGCCCATGGCGAGCTGGGCATTGCTCATCGAGGTCTTGTAATAGGAGCCGACTAGCGTGTTCAGGGCGGTCTGCGGGTCGCTCTCGGCCAGGGCCTGGGCCTTCATCATGGCCTTGATCATGGCTTTGACCGCGGCCGGGTTCTTGGCGATCAATTCGTTCCGGACCGCCAGAACGCAGTCGGTGTAGCCCTTGCCGTAGATGTCGGTGCCGTCGGAGAGTTTGACCGCACCCTTCACGTCGGTGAGCAGGGCCGTGCCGTAGGGCTCGATCGTCGAGATGATGTCGAGGGCGCCGGCGCGGAACGCTTCCACGGCCTCCGGGGTCGAGCCCATGTAGCGGACCGTGATGTCCTTGAAGGCGACGCCGTTCTTCTTCAGCCAGTCGTAGGGCAGCACCTCCAGCGTATCGAGCTGGAAGGTGCCGAGCGTCTTGCCCTTGAGCTTCTCGGGGCTGTCGAGGCCCGGCTGGGCCACGAGCACGCAGCCCTCGATGCCGCCGCCCGCCACGATCTTCACCGGGGCGCCGGCGTCGTAGAGCGCCATGAAGCTCGTATAGGGCATCACGCCGGCATCGACCTGACCCATGCCGAGGAAGGTGACCTGATCCGAGAAGGTCGGGGTGTTGACGAAGTCGATGGTCAGCCCGTCATCCTTGGCGAGTTGCATCGCCTCGGCCAAGAAGAAGTTCAGGTTGCAGAAGCCGGTCCCGTGGGTCGCCCGGATGCCGGTGGCGGCCGCCGCCCGGCCGGTCATGCCGGGCCCCACCGCGACCGTGAGGGCGGCGGCGGTGCCGCCGAGGAAGCGTCTGCGGCTGGGCTTGAACCGCGAGAGATCGAACGCAAGATGGGGAATGCGGTACTCGCCGTGACGGTCGCACATATCGGCTCTCCTCAGGAGGCGGATGTCGGGGGCTTTCAGGCGGTGCGTGCCGGCGCTCGGCCGTGCGCGCGGAGATGCTAGCCTCGGAAAGAGGTGAGGGCGGTCGATGCGATCCGGATCACCCGGCACCTCGCGGTCTCGACGGCACGCCAACCTTTATTCGCCGCCCAGGAGCGACGCTGCGCTGGTGAGATACTCACAAGAAGCGTGCCATCCGCGCCGCCACCTCCGGTCAGCGGCCTTCGCGGGCTGGAGCCTCACGACCTATTGAGGTGCCGTGCTCGTCCGCTACGGGGCGGGACAAGCGCCTTCCTGTCTGAGCTTGACGGCTCACGGCGCGTGTTCGGCGATACCGCTGCAGGATGCGGTGCCGGTCCCTCGTCCCGGGCGGGCCGATACGACATCCGGGTTTTTGCGTTGTCGTGGCGGCGGTGGTCCGGGTTGACGGTGACGAGCGCGGGTGCGCGCGTCCGATGCGCATTGCCGCTCAGCGCTCGATTATCGACAACATTGTCGACCAGGCCCAGGGCGAGGTTGGGCCTGACCGGTACGCGGCTCATTCCGATGTCGGCTGGCACCGCCCCGCCGCCCTTGCGATGCTTGCCCAGGCCTACCACGCTGCCGCCGCGTCCAACGGGACGGCGAGCGCCTCGTCCGTGTGCGGGGATCGACGCATACGGAGTTTCCCGGTTCGGCCACCACGGGCGCACGTCTCGGGTAAGGGGCGAGCAGGAAGCGGACCGTCTGTCGCGATACGTATCAGGCGCCGCGATCTCATAGACCGATCAACCGCGTCGGCGGAAGGCCGCGTTCACGGATCGGGCGTCGGATCCTCTTCGATCAATGCGATCGAGGCCGCGCTCAGGCCGTCGTGCGGTCCCACGTGGGCGACGAAGCGTGCACGGGACCAAAGTTCGACGCGGTCTCCGTCGCTCAGATGAAAGGCGCATTCCACGGCTTCCGCGTCGGTGGCGGCCTCGATCGGTATGGTCGCGCTGACGCTGCCATCCGGGGCGAACCGGTAGGCCCGGTAAGGTGTGAGCGCGCAGGACGAACGGCGACCGGCTGGAAAGCTCACGACATCTGCCATTCGGGTGCCCGTTCGCTGCCGTCGAGACCACGAGTCCGAAGCGGCTCGAGATCGAGGCACGAGATCCGCAACGTCGACATTCTGCGCCTCGGCGCGCCGCAAAGATAGCTGAGACGATGCGGCAACTGGGACGAACGTCGGCAACGCTGTCAAGGCGCTTGCGGTCATCGGCTCTGGGTGAACCGATCTGAGCATTGCATGGAACGGTCGACCGGCCTAGGTGGTTCGAACGTAACGGCACGCCGCGTTGGCGTGCTGGCGACTAGGGTTACCGCTATGGCTACCGGTACTGTTAAGTGGTTCAACGAGACCAAGGGCTACGGCTTCATCCAGCCCGATGACGGGGGCAAGGACGTGTTCGTCCATATCTCCGCTGTGGAACGCGCCGGGATGCGCAATCTGATCGAGGGTCAGAAGATCGACTACGACGTCGAGGCTGACCGGCGTAGCGGCAAGGAGAGCGCCGCCAACCTGAAGAGCGCCTGAGCCTTCGACTGACGGGATGAGGCGTGCGCCTCATCCCACTTGGTCCGATCGGATCTCCCATCCGGGTTGCGAGCCGCGTTGCGTATCGGCTCGCGCCGGAGGTTATGAAATCGCCTCGTCATTGACGTCACTGGCGAGCGGCATCGAGGCCAGGGTTCACCAGGGTGGCATCGCCGTCCGAAACCTTCCAGACCGGCAACGATCCCTCGCGAACGAACATGGCGAATGCTTCGACCGCCTCCCAGCGGTCGAAGGCTTGGATTCCGTCCACGGCGCGGCCCACGATGCAGGCTGCGTCGGGAGATTCGGCGACGGGGGGACGGCTTTCCAACGAGAAGATCACGCCCGATCGATCTGGCCTCAGCGCAGCTGGCAGCGCTTCGATCCGGCGCCAGAGGCAATACCACCTGGCGCAGACCTCCGGGCGCTCAGGGTAAATCCCGCAGCCCGTTCCGGTGTTGTGGTGGCACAGGATTCCCGCGGGCTTGTCGAGAATCTGAATCTCCAAAGCCTGACAACACTGCGTGCAGGAGCCACATGACCGATCCGGAGGCATGGCCGACCTCGGTGGCGCGGTGCGTCTGCCAGGGCGGACTCGTAATTCGCGCGTGATCGGCGTGCTCTCACTGTCTCGTTGTCGTGCTTCGCGGTGAACAGAGTCCATCTCGCGGTGATGTTCAGCGCGCCCGCTGAGAAGCATCGTGTGACCGGCGCCCTACGATGCAGCGGACCTGATCGGCGCCCGCACTCGGGCGGACGCCGCCAGAGACGGGACCTCAAGCTTTCTGCGGCGGCCTGTTCGTCTTGAAATTTCTGGTCTTCGGCTCAGGCTTGAGAACCTCGGGCTTGTTGGCCAGAAGTTGCTTCACACGCTCGTTGAAGTCCTCGGGCGTAACGGCCTGCGCTTTGCCGGTCGTGAATTCGCGTGCCATGCTGATCTCCGCTTCGTCGCCCAGGGCACGGGATTGCGCGGAGGGATCTTAGGGCTATGCGCCTTCTGGAGCCAGAACGCCACCGCTGCTCGTGGATCTGACGGCGGACTCCTGAACACGACAGGGCATATCGAGCAGATCGTGGTTACGGATCGAGACCTGGGAGCCTGCCTCGGTCGACGGGTGGTCGTGGTGTTTGCGTCCGCGTTGGATGCCGACGCTCGAGGGCAGGGCAGGGCGGAGTCCTGCGATAGCGGACGACGGCTGGCGCCTTTCCGACGAAGTGAGGATGCGGACGGAACCGCCTCTACCGTCCCGGCCGCCGCATCCCCTTGGATGCCACAACCCGCGCGCACCCGAGTGTATGGCGGGGGACGCGATCGTCTTCCCGCTGTGCGCTGGCTGCCGGTGGAACGCGCTTAATGCGACCGGGATCTGCACCTCGTCCCCGGCCCAGCGCCGGTCCCAAGCGCGGACGAAAGCAGGGGTTTCCGCGGCGTTCTGACGTTGGGGGTTTCTGGCTGACGAGGCGTTGATCGGCATCGACTGAACGTGTCTATCTCTCCTTGGAGCGCAGGTCGAAGCGCCGCTGGGTGGGGAAAACTGCGCTCGACCGAGCGATCTCGGCTAGCGCTCAATGCTCGTCGAAAGGCGCGAAGTGCCTGTCGGGCGGGCGATTGCCGGCATCGATATCAACGCTCGCCTGCTGCACGAGATGCTCGAAGCGGCCCCGGTGTCCCGACCTTCCCGGACTCCCTCGCGCCACAGTATCTGCGCCTCGACAGAAATGAAGCCTCAGTTAGTTCGCGCGAGACGGCAGCGCAGTACGGTTTCCTACCGCACCTGCAGCGGCGCTGCGTGGAAGTCGCCAAGAAGCCAGATCTCGACAAGCGGGCCTAGCGCTGGGTTGTTGAGTACTGCAGTGCATGCATTGACCGCTACCGCGCTATGCTAAAATCTGCTGGCCCTAGCGGCGCCACGCCTTCGCAAAAACTTCTTTACTCAGTATGTCATGCATTCGCATAATAAACATTATGGAACAAAACCGCGATTCTCGGCTGTGCGGGGGAGGGCAGTCCTCGATCCCTCAACCGAATGGCAGATCGACGGAGGATTGATGAGTTGGCCCGAGCGGACACCCGGTTCGGCGTCATCGGCCATCCGCATGCCCATGTCAAAGTTCTGGCCGATCTTGTGCTGCTCGGGCCTCATGCATGCAACTCAGATCGCGTTGCACGCAGCTTGGCAGACATGATGCGCAGCTCCGCGGTGCGATCCTGGAAGACACAGGCGGACAGCACACCGATCCCCCTCCCCTACCGTCCGGAGTCATAACCAGTAGCCGATCTTGGCAGCGAGGCCGACGGCAGCGAGATAGTTGATCGCCAAACGGTCGTAGCTGGTGGCGATGCGGCGGAAGTCTTTGGGTCGGCCGAACATGCGTTCGATGGCGTTCCACCCCCAATAGAGCACGGGCGAGAAGCAGGATTTCCAGCGGCGGTTGATCTCGGGCGTGATGTTGGGCGCGGCCCCAGCCGCCTCGATCTGCCGCCGAATGGTGTCGCTGTCGTAGCCCTTGTCCGCCAGCACGATGCGGCAGGCGGGCAGGCGTTCGAGCAGCAGCGCGCCGGCCGTGCAATCGGCGGCCTGCCCGCCGGTCAGCAGAAAGGCGAGCAGGCGGCAGAAACGATCGGTCAGGGCGTGGATCCTGATCGTGCGCCCGCCCCGCGAGCGACCCATGGTTTGGCTCTGCTCCCCTCTCTGCCTTCCGTGGCTCCGCGGTGGGCCTTCACGGCGGTGAAGTCGATTGGAAGATGCGAGGGGGACCCACCGGCTTAGAGCGCCTATCAGAG
>NZ_JALNUL010000042.1:0-33060 GCF_026540775.1 Methylobacterium sp. GC_Met_3 | reverse complement strand
AGTTGTTCCACCCAGTAGCGAACTGCACCCCATTCCATCGTCAGCAGTGTCTTTCGTCACTGACGGGATTAGGTGACTAAACGCGCCTTGAGCCTGGTAGCAGCGCCTCGGCTCAGCTTTGGCCGGGTCAGGGATGCCAAGACACATGCCCCTCGCGGGCTCAAGGAAACTGGCATGGTTAAGCTGACGAACAGCAGGAGGTGCAACCGGGATCACCTTCGTCCCACCGGCTCGGGACGTCAAAGTGTAGATACGAGATTTGGAGATCGGGAGGGCTGCGGGTGCCTTCAAGACGGCCCGCATAGATTGGGTACCGCTCGCCCCACCTTTCCGAGCGAGCCAGCACTGGCTCGCCGTCCAGCGAACAGACTTGGCCGTCGCAATCGGAGGGTCAGGGAAGCCTTAGAGACGCCCCGTCACCAACAGGACGATCAGCACGATGATCAGGATGCCGCCCAGTCCGATGCCGCCGATCCCGTTGTAGCCACCGCCGTAGTAGCCGTAGCCGCCACCACCGAAGGCGAGCACGATCAGGACGATCAGGTGGAACTCGCTCGTCAGGAGGGGGACCCGTCGAGCTAGGGCTTCAGACGATGGTCAAGCTTCGGGTACAACAGCTCCCAGGGCACAACTGGTCCGCCGGTCCGCATAAGGAAGCGGCGGAGCTTACACCCCGCCGCAAGTTGCCTTTGTGCCGGTCTCAGTACCGGTCCCGCCGCGGGGGCGGCCCATCCTCGTCAAACTCACGCCGACGCTCCTCACGGCGGATCGCGTCACGCCGCTCTTCCCGGAACTCCTCACGACGTTCCTCCCGACGGATCGCATCATCTTCCCGCTCACGCGGACCGCGCGGGTCTACCCGCACGCCGCCTGGTCCGATGTCGATGCTCTGAGCCACTGCTGGAACGGCTGGGATCGCCAGCAGGCCGGCTGCTATCAGCCCGCCCATGATAATGTGCTTCACGTCTAAGTCCTCTCAAGCTAGGCCGGTAACGGACTGAACGAGTTCACGTTCCACCCCGGCCGCCCAAGCCCACTGGCATCAGCAGTCACAACACCTTGGCCGGTGTGCCAATGAGATAGCCAAGCCGCCCGATCTAGCCTGACAGCTCGTCGATCATCGCTCGTTCCAAGGCAGTTATTAACTAATACGCACTCGAACTATGGCTGAAATCTAAGGCAGCAGAGCTAGTATTAACCATTTAGTATCGTTGATTGAGTATGAACCCCCCTCGAACTGGAGTGGCGGCATGCGCGTTCTGTTGATCGAAGACGACGCCACTGTCGCGCAGAGCATCGAGCTGATGCTTAAGTCCGAGGACTTCAACACCTTCACCACCGACTTGGGGGAAGAGGGCGTCGACCTCGGGAAGCTGTACGATTATGACATTATCCTACTCGATCTGAACCTGCCTGACATGTCGGGCTATGAGGTCCTGCGCTCGCTGCGCTTGGCGAAAGTGAAGACGCCGGTTCTCGTCCTCTCGGGCTTGGCCAGTATCGAGGACAAAGTGAAGGGCCTCGGGTTCGGGGCGGACGATTACCTCACCAAGCCGTTCCACAAGGACGAGCTGATCGCGCGCATCCACGCCATCGTGCGTCGCTCGAAGGGCCACGCCCAGTCGACGATCACGATCGAGGACCTCACGGTCGACCTCGACGAGAAGATGGCTTCGATCGAGGGCAAACGTGTCCCCCTGACAACGAAGGAGTACCAGTTGCTGGAACTCCTCGCACTCCGGAAGGGCTCGACGATCACGAAGGAGATGTTCCTCAACCACCTCTACGGCGGTTTGGACGAGCCGGAGCTGAAGATCATCGACGTCTTCATATGCAAGCTGCGTAAGAAGCTCGCCAACGCCAGCTCAGGCAAGAACTACATCGAAACCGTCTGGGGACGCGGATACGTGATGCGCGACGGCATCAGCGAAATGCGAGCCATGGCGGGTTAGAGTTCTCTAAACCGACAAAGAAAACCTTTAGCCCGTGTTGATTTCTGATGTTCATCGGCCCACACGTTCTGCTTCGCTTGAGCAGGTGTGCCGTGGACGAGAACGCAGAGACCATCGAGACTGCTGCCGTCGATTATATCGAATTCACGGCTGAGATTGTCTCAGCCTACGTTTCCAACAACCCAGTGCGTCCCGCCGATATGGCGGAGTTGATCGCCAGCACGCATGCTGCGCTATCCAGTCTCGGGCAGGCGACGGCGGCAGCTCCCGCTGTCGAGAAGCTGACGTCTTCCCAGATCCGCAAGTCGGTCACGCCCGACGCCATCATCAGCTTCATCGACGGCAAGCCGTACAAGACGCTCAAGCGTCATCTGAACGGCGCCGGCATGACGATCGAGCAGTACCGGGAGCGCTACGGCCTACCGCGAGACTACCCGTCGACGGCCGCCAGCTACTCCGAGCAGCGCTCAGCGCTCGCTCGAAGCTTCGGACTCGGCCAGCAGCGCAAAAAGGCCTCTCCGAAGGCCGCTGAGCCTGCGGAGACCGTCTCTGACAAGCCGAAGCGGGCTGGGCGGCCGCGAAAGGACAAGGCGGCTGCCGAGGCGTAAGGCGCTCGTTGCCAGAACCTTACTGCAACGGTGTTGTCATCTCAGCGATGCCGTTCGGTCCGAAGCGCTCAAGCCTGGGTCCTGGCGTGTCGGTTTCACCTTGCAGCCGATCCAGGCGGGCGTTGATGGCCTCGATCCACTCCGCGTTCGTGCACGTTTCCAGGAGTGGTTCGAGGATGCCGGCTAAGTCGCTCGCGAGCGCGTCCCGGCTTATCGCGCTGAGCTTGCCGCCGCCCTTCTCGAAAGCGATAGCCACGGCTTCGCCCATAGCCAGGGCCTGATCTGCTTCGGCTGGATCCGCTGTCTCGCTGCATTCTTGAGGTCGCATCGTCAGCATCAGCTCACCCGTGGGTATGGCGTTCTGTCGATCGGCCCATGAACTCGTTCGGCACCTAAACCGTTGCACGACGAAGTCCGCCCAGCACGGGGCATCCATGGCCGAAGCAAAGCAAATGGTCGACGCGCTGGTGCGCGACCGGCAGAGCGGCACCATCGCGGCGACAGCCGCTCTGGGCGGTATCGCTCTGCTTGTCGGTCTCGCTTTAAAGGCGCTTCCAGGTCGTGTGTCCGCGCCGGAGCCAACGTCTCCCTCTGAGAATGCGAAGCCATCCGCTGCTCCGCGCAGTCCTTTCGATCATTCAGATGTCGGTGAGGACGAGGCTCGCGTCATGTTGCGGGCCATGGTGGCCGCCACGATGGCGGATGGGCTGATGGATGCCGCCGAGCGGGAGCGTCTCCACAAGGCGCTCGCGGCTGCTCAGATCGGCACCTCTGGTCGAACATGGCTGGATAGGGAACTGGCCGAGCCGGCCAGTGTCGACGAACTCGCAGCTGGGGTGAGCACTCCAGAACAGGCAGCCCGCATCTATGCCGCCGCTCGTCTCGCGATTGAACCTGACACTCTGCAGGAGCGGCAGTTCCTCAAGATGCTGGCTGAGGCACTGGACGTGCCGCCCGAGGCAGTCGCCCGGTTTGATCAGGAACTGGCTAGCTGACCCCGTACTCAGGCAGTAGCGCGTCGCGTTGCAGTGTCTGAGCCTGCGAGGCTGACCCCACGTCGAGCACCGTTCGAAGGCGCGGCGTCCGCCCACGTAGCGGGGTTCTGCCGGGAGAGGTCGTAGAGCGCATTCCCGACGAAACCGGCCACACGGCGTAGGCTCGACCCCTCACAAGTGGCGGCGATCTGTACCCCGAGTCGACGCGTGTGACTGCGACCGTAGAGGTAGATCGCGAGCCGCGCTCGCGTCGCCTCTGGAATGCCGCCGAGCTGGTCGGACAGAGCCTCCGGCTCCGCGCGATAGAGCTGGCTGAGCGTATCGATCGGCACCGGGCAGTCACCGGCCGGGTCTTCGGCACTGACGGGATAGGCACGGTTCATGACGGCACCTGCAGGCTTACCAACCGCAGGGTGCCGATGTTATGGTTAACGAAGACTTGCGGTGCTGAGGACCCTCTTGGGCGTGCTGCTGAGCCTGCTGAGATCATCTCCGACAAGCTGAAGCGCGGTGGTCGGCGACGGGAGACAAAAGAAGCTTTTATGGCTTAGAACGCAGAAGGCCCCCAGCTTCGCAGCAGGGGCCTTCGCGTGTTTCGAAATCAGCTGTGTCTGCTTAGAATGGGACAGCGCTTTCCATTATTAGCAGACTACTTGTCTCAACACTGACTCAGATTGATCTGTCGGCACTAGGGTAAATGCGAACACGCTCACGACCAGAAGCCATACCTGCACCCGGCGTGGCGGTGACATCCGTCGCCCCCGAAGGCGACCAGCCTTCAGCCTTCCAGGCATTGGCTTTTTGGTCAAGGTTGACCGAACCATGCTGTTCGAGGATGTCCATTACCATTGGACCACGCGCCTCGTCAGCGCGAACAGTGACGAGCGTACCGCCGCGACGGACACCCTCGCCATAAGCATGCGCGTCCTTTTCGCTGACACCTGCCCCCGTCAGTCCGCCAGCAAGGCCTCCAGCGGCTGCGCCGATGCCAGCGCCTGTCAGTGTGGCGACGAGCCAGCCCGCGGCCACGACCGGTCCAACGCCCGGGATTGCGATCAAGCCGAGACCCGCGAGCAAACCTGCCGCACCGCCGACTACAGTCCCAAGCGTAGCGCCTGTACCGGTGCCATCCTTGGCCTTCTCCCGGGTATCCTCACTTACGTGATGCTCATCACCTCTCAGTAAGCCGCTGTGGCGGTCTCCTTCGTTGTTACTGACAATGCTGATGTCAGCGTGCGGGACCCCACCAGCCTCGAGTTTGCTAACAGCGGTGCTTGCATCCTCGTAGCGGTCGAAGAGCGCGGTAATTGTTTGCTGAGCCATAGGAAATCTCCTCAATTAATTCTGGATCACTGCGCGGCTACGTTACCTTTGAAGTCCAGGCCCACGGTGGTGGATTTGCCGTCACGCATCGCCGTGCCGTGCCAGATGCCGTCGGCATCTTTCTTGAGGTCCTTGGCGTCCTTGAACCCTGCCTTATCGAGACGCGATCGAACCTCGCCTTCCGTGAAGCTGTTTGCGCCCTTCTCCAGCTTTGTGTTGGCAGTGCTTCCAGTGGAGGCGCCGTCCGAGGTCATCTTGTCGGTGTTGGGTCGCGTGACGCTCTGCTGACCGCCGGACTGTTGGCTGGTCTTTGCATCGGGCGAGGCGGGCGAGCCCGTCGTTGTAGTCTGGGCCAGAGCGCCCGAACTGAGCGTGCTCACGAGGAGGATGGTAGCGATTGAGGTACGCATCACGGGCTCCGGTTACGTATAGGGTGTTTGAAACACCCCAAACTCATCCCGCGTTCCAGAAATAAATTTTCATTGCCGCCAATTTAATCGGACTCCAGCTAAATGATTTTTCAGAATGGGTCTTCGTACTGGTTTATTATGACACGGAAAAATCTATATACTAGGCGAAAGGGTGCAGAAAAATATTTGAGTCGCGCTCGTAGCTCAGCGAATAATTTTGGATCGTTGTAGTTCGAACCGCATTATTACAGAAACCCGCTCCCGGAATGCCCCTTGAAGGCGTTGGCCCGCCGGATGTAGCCGACGACCGTCCTCGGATCCCGGTGGCCCGATTGATCCATGATCCGGGCGAGGTCCGCGCCGCGCTCGGCCGCCGTAGTGATGTAGCCAGCCCGCAGGCTGTGCGCCCCGAAGGTCGAGGCATCGAGCCCGGCAGCCGCGCAGTAGTGTTTCATCACGCGCTCGACCGTCTTCACACCCAGGCGGCGCGGCTCAACCCTCCCGGCCTTGTTGACTGGCCGGAACACTGGTCCGTCCGTGATGCCGGACGCATCGAGCCATTCCCGCACCAGAGCGACCGGTCGGATGAACCGACCGTGCGGGATGGCCTTCTCGACCCCCTGCCCTTCTTGATCGGTCTTGGACCTCCGAACCAAAACCCGCAGGCCGTCCGGATCTTGGACCAAGTCGGCGACGTCGAGGGCGACGAGTTCGGACCGACGGAACGCACCGGCGAAGCCCAGCGCCAGCAGCGCGCGATCTCGTTGACCCGTCAGGGTGTCGGGCGTCCGCATGAGCAGAGCCGCCAGGATGTCGGCCGTCGCCGCTGCCTTCTGCTTCGGTCGAGTGCCGATCTCACGCCGGATCCCGCGTAGACCCTCGCGCAGACCTTCGTCGTCGGTCGGGTCACGCTCACCGGCGAGCTTGTGTGCGTATCGGATCGCGGCGAGCCTACGGGCGATGGTCGATGCCTTCGCACCACGTATTGCCTCGTAGGTCAGAAACTCGAGCACGATGGCTGGTGTCGCTGGCATTGGGTCGAAGCCATGCCCGATGCACCAGGTCGCGAACTGTCCAGCGTCGCTGAGATAGGCGCGCTGGGTGCTCTTGGCCTTGCCCGCCCGCTGGAACGCCCGGGCCTGATCGGACAGGCCCGCGACGATCGGCAGGCCGGTCCGAGGCTCGACGACGCGAGATTTCAGCGCCTTCATGGCATCGTGTCCGATAACTGTCCTTCTCAGACACTATCACACGCGCTATGGTCGTGCGAGCGTCATTCCACGATCCCGCTTTTATCACACCACGAAAGTGTGATGATGGCGCGCCGGGCTTCGACGACCTGTGAGTCGCTAAGTTGGCGACACACGGGGCGATCTCGCCGACGGGCGGGGTTCGCCAAGTTGGCGAAGGCCATGCCATGCCCCCTTGCTAGTTTTAGCGAACGGCGCGGTATGGCAACGTTGGCGCCAAGTCGGCGCTCACGCTTCCAAGTGAGCTCGGCGTTAGAAAGACGTGACAGCGGTGGTTTTGTCCCACCATAGTAGCGGGAGCATGGCGCCGAAATGGTGCGGATCATTGGCCTAGCCCAGTCCAAGGGTGGCGTCGGCAAGACGACCACGGCCCTCAACCTCGCCGCCGAGCTGCACCGCCGCGGGCGCACCGTCGCCGTGCTCGACGCGGATCCGGCCGCGCATGCCGCCTCGATCGCAGAGGACGGGCAGTTGCCGTTCAAGGTCGCCCCGCACCTGCTGGAGGAAGACGCCGACGCCGCGGTGTCTGCGTGGGTGAAGACCGTTCGGAGCCAGGGGACCGACTTCGTGCTGATCGACGCCCCGGGCGCGATGGGCGCGGCCTTCGGCGCCACCATAGCCGTGTCTGATCTCGTGCTGGTGCCGTCCGGATCGACCGTGCTGGATGTGCGCGGCGCGGCCGAGACAGTTGGCACGATCCGCCGACATCGGAAGGCCGCTAAGCGCGACCGGCCCGACATCTTGATCGTCCCGAGCCGCATCGACAAGCGCACCGGGGCAGGGCGAGACGTGGTGACGACGCTGGCCGCCCTCACCGAGCCGGTAGCGCCGGCCATCTCCTACCGCGCCATCGTGGCCGACAGCCTCGCGACGGGCGAAGCCGTGCCGCCTGATACGCCATCCGCCGCCGAGTTCGCCGCGCTCGCCGATGCCGTCATGGTCCGCCTGGGAGAGACCCAATGAGCCGTCGCCCGAACGTCTCGCAGACGCTGGCGATGAAGGCCGCAGCGGCAGCCGCCCGCGAAGTCGAACAGGACGATGCAGATGCTAGCTTGGCGCCCGCATCTCAGGCGGAGGCCGAGCCCTCGCCACCCATACAAGAGCCGCAGCCAGTCGACACCGAGGATCGCGCTAAGGCCGTCGGCAGGCCCAAGGGGCGCCGGCCCGTCGCGGCTCGGCAGACAGTCTACCTTGATGATGCCCGGCACGCCGCGCTCGCTCGCATAGCCGAGGATCGGGGCCGCTCAATCCATTCCCTCATCCTGGAAGGGATAGACCACGTGATCGGCAAACCCACCGCGAAAGGATGGCAATAGCCCTTTTCTGGCGTCTCAAAAGTAATTTTATGGTGTTGAAAAAACACTAATAAAGCTCGAAATTAGCGCTTTCATCGGCGGCACGGTTCGGCGCACGCGAAGCCGGGATGCAGCCAGTCGGCTGGTCCCGGCTTTTGAATGGAACGTCAAGCGCATCACCGCGCCCAGCCTGCCTTGATGATCAATCCGGCTCGGCGCTTGCAACGGCTGCGTGCCCGGCATCCTGCGACCAAACTGGGATGACCGAGGGCCGACCTGCCCACCGCAGGTTCGTCCTGCACGTTACCACGGAGAGCGCACGCATGCCGGGCAAGCTGAAAACTCATCTGCGGACGCTGCTCGGCGGACTCCTGATCATCACCGCCGGAGCCTCGGCCGCGATCAGCGCCGAGATATCCGATGGCGTGGTCCGGATCGGCGTTGTCAACGATCAAACTGGGTTCCTGTCCGATCCCACCGGCAAGGGATCGGTCATCGCGACCCAGATGGCGATCGAGGACTTCAAGCCGGATGCGCATGGCCTAAAGGTTGAGGTCGTTTCGGCCGATCACCAGAACAAGCCCGATGTCGGCGCTACGATCGTCCGCAAGTGGATCGACGTCGATGGCGTCGATCTGATCGTTGATGTCGGCAACTCAGCCGTCGCCTTGGCGATCCAGTCCATCATTCGCGAGAAGAACAAAATTGCGGTCTACTCGGCCGTGGCCACCACTGAGGTGACCGGCAAGCAGTGTGTCCCTACCGGACTCTCTTGGCTGCACGACGCCTACAACCTCGTGGCTGGTCCGATCCGTGACCTCGTCCCAAAGGGCCAGAAGACGTGGTTCTTCATCGGCGCGGACTACGCGTTTGGCCGCAACATGGTCTCAGTATCCAAGACGCTCCTAGCGGCGGCCGGTGGCAAGTCTGTGGGCGAGGTGTTTCACCCTTCGGCGGAGACCGATTACACCTCGTACCTGTTGCAAGCCCAAGCGTCAGGGGCCGACACCATCGGCTTCGCCAGCACCGGGTCCCAACTCGTCACCGAGATGAAGCAGTGGACCGAGTTCGGCATGACCGGCGGTCCCCAGAAGCCGGTGGCCGGGCTGCTCTTCCTGACCGACACGCATAGCATGGGCCTAAAGATCGCGGCTGGCCTACGTGCAGTCACGGCGTGGTATTGGGACCTGAACGACGAAACCCGCGCCTTCGCGCAACGGTTCTACAAGCTCCACGGCGCCATGCCGAGCGAAGCCCAGGCGTCGATGTACTCAGCGGTGGGCCATTACCTGAAAGGCGTGGCGTCGACCAAGACCGATGACACGGACACGGTCCTGGCGTGGATGCGCGCCAACCCTGTGGATGACTTCTACGCCCGCGGCGCGACGCTGCGAGCCGACAGCAGGCTCGTCCATGACTTCTACCTCGTGGAGGTGAAAAGCCCGACGGAGTCGAAGGGGCCGTGGGACCTTTACAAGGTTCTGAGCACGATCAAGCCCAAGGATGCCTATCCGACGCTTGCCGATAGCGAGTGTCCGTTGGCTAAGGCAGTTGCCGCTCGCTGAAGCGAGGCCGGGCGAGCCGTGATGACATGGCCGCCCGGCCGACACGTGATGGACGTTCTGTTCGGAGCAAAGTGGCCGGTTCGCGCGTCTGCGCTGCGACACGCGCCAGCCATTCAAGAACGGACGATCGATGAGTCGAGAAGTAAACAGCGATCGGCGTCCGACCGTAGTCGTGACCGGTGGCAGCGCTGGAGTAGGGCGAGCCATCGCCCACGAGTTTGCCCGGCACAGCTGGAACGTTTCTGTCCTCGCCCGAGGTGAAGCTGGGCTGAAGGGGACGGTGCGAGACATCGAGCAGGCTGGCGGTCGTGCGCTCGCGCAGCAGGTCGATGTCGCCGATGCCGATGCCGTCATGCGGGCAGCAGACGAGACGGTGAGGGAGTTCGGCGGTATCGACGTCTGGATCAACGTCGCCATGGTGACGATCTATGCGCCCGTGCAGCAGACCTCCCCAGAGGAGTTCAAGCGCGCGACCGAGGTGACTTATCTCGGGCAGGTCTACGGCACGCTCGCCGCTCTCAAGCATATGCAGCCTCGCGATGCCGGCGCCATCGTTTGCATCGGCTCCGCTTTGGCTTACCGATCGATCCCGCTGCAATCGAGCTACTGCGCGGCCAAGGCTGCCGTGCGCGGTTTCATCGACAGTCTGCGTAGCGAGCTTCTGCACGACGGCAGCCGGGTTCGGTTGACGATGGTACAACTCCCGGCCGTCAACACGCCCCAGTTCGATTGGGCCCGCACGCGCATGCCGCGTCGGCTTGAGCCGGTGCCGCCGATCTACCAGCCCGAGGCTATCGCGCGCCACGTGTACCAGGCCGCCCACACCTCGCCGCGTGAGCTCTGGATCGGCTTTCCGACGTGGAAGGCTATTATCGGCAATATGCTCGTTCCTGGTTGGATCGACGGCTACCTCGCTCGTCACGGCTACCGCGGGGAGATGACGAACCAAGCGGCGATCGAAGGGCGACCGGACAACCTTTACGATCCCGTCGACACCGATCCCGGCGCACATGGTCGCTTCGACAATCGATCGGTCGACACAGTCTCGGCAGTTGATCCGAAATGGCTCAAAATCGGCCTCGCTGGCGCACTTGGCCTCGTTGCAGCAACGGCTCTGTTTGCGGCTGGAGAGCAGGGTAAGGCCGATGGTCGGCGACGGGTTGCCGGACGGTATCAGCACCGGCCATGACCGTAGAACGATAGACGGGGCAGGGGAGCCACGGTAGCTCCCCGTCATGCCCAATAAGATCCCCAGCGTCGGCGACCTGCGTCGCAAGTCGGAGGTGTCGGACGAGGAGATCGAGGATGCGACTGCCGCCTACCTGAAGGACGACGGCGCCCCGCCGTTCGCCATCAAGTCCGGACATCGTGAGGCGGTGCGCCAGAAAGCTATGAAAAAACCCGCCACGGCGAACCGGGCGGGGTGAGGGACGGGTCTTGGTTTGGGCTCCATGCGGCTACTTTATTCTACTTTGGGTTGCAACATCGAAATGATGCAACCGGATGCGAACGATGAGTAAACGCTCGCGCGGCTGAGCCGGCGACCCTGAGATGACGAGATGGCGCCCCTGTCGAAGCTGCGTCGCCAAACGGTTCGGCCTTGATCTGCCGACGCGACGAGAAAGAGTCCGATCTCACTCCCGTGTGAGCTAGGCCTGCGCCGCACGATGGTGAAGACCGCCATTGTCATGGGCTTCCCGGTGCAGGGATGAACGAGCACAACCGACTGCCGTCCGCCTACGCGCAGGGGCTGGACGAGCCCATCCCATAGGTAGCGTTCTATTCTCTCAGTTCTGACGTAGAAGCGGCGGATGCGAGAGCCTCGCTGGAACGGAATGCCTCCGACGCGCGCTAAGTGTACCGGCTGGGGATGGCGCCTTAGGCGCACCTGCAAAGTGGTGTCTCAGCGATGCCATAGCTTCAGGAACGATATTTGATGCGTTGGCAAGTGATCATGTGCTTCAGCGCAGGTCTGATCGTGGCATATATGACGCCAGCCTATGCTGACGTGAAAGTCGAGGACGCTAAGATCACGGGCGGGTATCTGTGGGTACTTGGGTACGCCGACGAGCCAGACAGTGAAATCACCCTCGACGGCAAGTTCACCCAGCGTACTGACCCCCGAGGTTATTTTGAATTTCGCGTGGTCTATCACCCGGCCACCTGCATCGCGACGCTCCGAACCCCTAAACAGTCGCGCGATGTCGTGGTCAGTGGCTGCGGCCAACAAGGGCCGCAGGCGCCGGGGCTTATTGGCCCCGTAGGACCGCGCGGTGAAGTTGGGCTCAAAGGAGAGCCAGGCTCAAAAGGCGACATGGGAGCGATGGGTCCGCCCGGTCCTAAGGGGATGATTGGACCTGCTGGTGCACAGGGCGAAGCCGGTCCATCGGGCCCCGAAGGGCTGGCCGGTATAGCCGGGCCAGCCGGACCAGCCGGACCAGCCGGGCCACGAGGACCCCAGGGTGCTCCTGGCCTAGTAGGGAAGATGGGTCCGCCTGGTACCAACGCCACGGCAAAATTACCATCGACGACGAGTTCAGCTACCAAACGGGAAGCGGCGCGTCCGAAGCCCGAGCCGGAGGCTTCGCCCGGCGCCCCCATTGAGCCTCAGCTTGAGTCAGGGGCCGCAGTTGGCGACCGCTACTGAGCGTTCGCCGCAGAGGCCACATCATTTGAGCTGCCGGGATGTCTCTGGTGCAGTCGATTGTGACATTGAGGCAAAGGCGTGCGTTTGGATGCTGATCGCGCTGGCATTACCGTCATGAACGACAGGATCGTAAAGGCCATACCTTCCGCGCGCTCGCTCGCCTGGGAGCTGACGGATCCGCCATCAGGGGAGGGACCCCGCAAGCTCTGCGCTGGTCCCAGGCGACCGATCCTGCCGCCGTACGATCCGAGCACGATCCCGAAGCGTGATCTCACTCTTCGGCCATTCCATGCAGGCGGCTTCGAACGCAGCGACCGCCAGGGACAGGGGGAAGATGGTGGCGAGATGCAGCTCGATCCCACCTCCGTGTTCGGCCCAAACTTCGATCGTGTAGGGGACGCCGGGCGGCACCGGCGCGTTGGTTTGCCGGTAGGTTGGCAGGGTGATCGCAGCCAGACACAGATGCTCGTATTTCCGCGCCGGCGGCGCCCCAGGCGGACGCTGGTGGCGGCACGAGGCCGTCAGCACCCGCAGGAGATCGACCGTCGAGATATCGGGCCCGTACTTTTGAAGCAGGCTGGCCACGCTGTAGCGGCCCGAACGCTTGCAGGAGGCACAATCGACCCACACTCGGCCGGGCTGCACATTTCCCAGGCGCCCCATTCTGGTGCTCCTCCGCTCGCGAACGAACCACGAACAAGCCCGAGGCGGTGGTGTGGTTCAACTGATGCGAGTGGGGGCAGGCGAGATCGCGGTGGAGCAGTGTGGATGACGGGTCAAACCGCGTGCGAAATCACGTGCTTGCGCGAACCCGCGCTGCGAACTCCCAGACCGGGATACCTGGCGCCTGCCCCTTGAGGAACCGGTAGCCTGAGGTCTGGGCAAACGAAACGCGGTCGGCATGGACCGCCTGGGCTGCGCTAGTGCTGAGCATCAGCGCGCCGCAGGAGTCCACGCGCAGGGTTCCGTGCTGCGGATGCACCCCAAACAGTTCGTAAGCGGTCCAGCCGAGCCGGTGCGCCTCGGCGCCGAACTGGTCGATGAAGGCCAACGCGTTCGACCGCATCATCCCCCACTTCGCCGGGGCGAGATACCGGCAGGGCGAGGCGTGGGGCGAGATGTTCTCGATGGCGCCGTGCCAGATGGCGACGGGGTTGGGGATCAGGGTGGGGACGAGGCTGGCTGACATAATGCCGAGCTACGGCAAATGGTGCCGACCGGCCAAGCACCGCGCGGTGTGACGCTAGCGCGCTGGCAACGCTCGCCCATCCATGGCACCTCAGTTGGCATGCCGGCGCTCGTTCCTCAGACATGTGAAGCAGAAATCGAGGGCAAGTGGCGCCAAGTCAGTCTCACTGACGCTGTGGGCCGCTACGCAATAGCCGTAAAGCGTTGTCCTGCATGCCACGGGCGTGTGTCGATCAACGGCATTTACTGCGGGCCCGGTTTCAATAAGACGATGATGCATCGAAAAGCTCATAGCGGCTGCCCGCTCAAGCCGGACACGTATTGCGGCACGCCTTCACTACACCCCCAAGCGCTCACCTAACGCCCGGCTCGGCCCCGCCGCTCGATCTGATCACGGGCTGGCGGGGGAGGTCGTCTATCTCACCGGCGTGCAGGCAGCATGGCGGCCAGCGTTTGAACGAGCGTGAACGCACGTCGGAGACTGGGCGTGTTATGATGTTATAGCCGCTCGGCCGGTGCGTCAGTTGCACGACCTGTAGTTCGCGTTCTCGGAAGACAACGCTGTATGATCCGGCGATACCATATTAACCCGAGGAGTGCGGCCGATATCGTTCAGCATTGCATCCCGTGCCTTTTCGAGTCAGGTCAAAGTCGTTAAACGGTTCAATAGCTTCTGTTGCTAAGCTACCACGAACGCGGAGGTGGCAGCGACATGGGCGAGATATCGACACGATCTCTCACGATTGCGTATGTGCTAGCTCTTTCCCTAGTCGCACTGATGTCGCTCGTTTCTCATTTGACCTTGCGTCAGGTGCTCGAACAGCATGAAGGTGCCGCCTCGGTCGTGAACATCAGCGGACGGCAGCGCATGCTGTCCCAGCGCATCGCGAGCCTCTCGGCTCAGTGGGCAATGGGTGACGCGGATGCGCGTCGCGATCTGAGCGAGGCGATCGACCGGTTCTCCGCCGCGCACGCTCGCTTGATGACGGGTGATGCGGCGCTCGGCATTCCCGAACCGTCGACGCCGGAGTTGAAGGCGCTCTATTACGGCGGGTCCGATCCGCTCAATCAGCAGGTCACGCACTACATCGCCAAGGCGCGTGCGGTCCACGACATGGCCCCCGATGATACGCGCATGCGCGCCGCTCTGGCGCCGTTGTTCGCGGCGGCTCGCGAACCCCTCTTGAGCGGCTTAGACGAGGTCGTCAGCGAGCACGAGCGCACCAGCCGAAGCCGCCTCAAGATGCTGCAGTGGATGCAGAACGCCTCCCTTGTGGTTGTCCTCCTGACCCTTCTTGCGGAGGCTATGGGCATCTTCCGCCCTATGGTCGGTCGGATATCGAGCTACACCAAAAAGCTCATCACGATCGCGACCACCGATCCCCTGACGGGCGCCCTGAACCGCCGCAGTTTTACCGAGAGGGCTCTTGCGGAACTGGCACGGGGACGTCGCTATGATCGGCCCACCTCCTTCTTGATGATCGATGCAGATCGCTTCAAGACGATTAACGATACCTACGGGCACGCTGGCGGCGACGCGGTGCTTCAGGCTCTCTCATCGTGCCTCGGCCAGACGCTGCGCCCAAGCGACGTCTTCGGCCGGTTGGGAGGAGAGGAGTTTGGCGTCGTCCTGCCTGAAACGGACCTCAACGGTGCGATCCAGGTTGCCGAGCGGATACGAGGCAAATTGGCCTCACTTGTCGTGACGTCAAACAGCGCAGCCATTCGCTTTACCGTCAGCATTGGCGCGGCCGAATTCGAAGCGGCAGCCACCGAAGTGAAGCCGACCCTCGACCGTGCCGATGCCGCCCTATACGAAGCGAAGGCTCAAGGGCGAAATTGCGTAGTGAGGAGCCCCACTGCGGGAATGTCAGCGCCTTTTTCGACCACGGCCGTAGCATAACTCGTGGAAACAGCCACGGCTGGGCTGGTTGGGGCCATGTTGCAAAGACCCGCACCGACCCCGTCCGTGACTGGATGCGCTGCTCCTTCGAGATGGCCGTGTTCCACCTCCGATGTGTGGTCTACTGTGGGTGCGTGAGCAGCATCGCCCTCGACGCCCAGCACATCGACGCCTGTACCGACGCGGATGCAATCAGCGAAGCCGAGAAACAGTTCGCCCGGCTCCCAGAGACGCGCCCAGGATTGGTCACCCTCGAAGATGACGCGGGCCGTGTCGTCTGGACCTTGCAGCGCCCTGTGCCATCGCATGTTTCTGTCGAAACCTGATCGCAGGTGCCGGATTACATCCGCTCCGGCTGTGCGAGCATGATGGCGGCGCGGATGGCGGCCCGTCGAAGCTCCGCGCTGGCCCAGGGTTGCCCAATCAGCGTGTTCGCAAATGGGTGTGAGGCTACAGCCGCCGCTGGGTCGATCTGGTAGCCATCGCCGAACGCCACCAATCCGGCTTTCGGATCGGCGATGTAGGCATCCACCAAGGCCGCCACATCGTCGTCGACGATGTCGAGCGTGTCATACAGGTCGAGGGTCATCGCGCGCTTCGCCATGCGGCGCTGTAACCCAGCGATGAAGGCGCGACCTTGAGCGAGGTTAACGACCTGCAAGCAGCTCAGTCACGTCTGTGCGAGGCTCGGCCCCGCCGCCCGATCTGATCACGGGCTGGCGGGGGAGGCCGTCTATCATCAGCGTCGTCGTAGCCGAGTGCGTGAAGCGGATATCGCCGGGAGGCTAATTTCCGAGGTGCAGATATTGTGGGTTGAACTCGGCGGCCGCGGCGAGAGCAGCCCAGTCCTGGATCTCCAATCTGCGCGATCGCTGGTCAAACAGACCTTCCGTCCGCATGTCCCTCAGTACCCGGTTCATGTGGACGGACGTCAGCCCTAACGCATCGGCGAGATCATTCTGCCGAAGCGGCATCGGCATGATGTGATCACCCGCGAGGCTGACCGCTTCGAGGCGCAGGTATAGCTCGCAGAAGAGGTGGGCCACCTTCTGACGGGCATCGCGTCGTCCCAAGCTGGTGATCCAGGCCCGGTGGGTTGCTGCGGTCACGACAGTTTCTCGCCAAAAAGCTTGGACGATAGCAGGGGACCGGTCGGACAGCTTCCGCAGTTCGGTATGCGGCACGAAGGCGACGCTGGCCCGAGTCACCGCAGCCATGCCGAAATCTGACGACGGTAGGTGCAAACTCTGCAGGTCCGGCAAATCGCCGGGCACATGGAACGATAGGATCTGACGCCGGCCATCCGCGAGGAGCTGATAGCAGCACGTCCAGCCGTCGAGGATCACGCAGCAATGCGCAAATGGACCATCCGCATAGACGATATCCCGGGAGGCGTCGATCGTCCGGATGATGAGAGGTAAGCCAAGGATCGCGCGTTCAGCTGCGACTGGCAGGAGTGCAGCACCTCCTAACCTGCGGGCCAGCGGGCCAAAGGGGGACTTAGATAGTGCCATCATATCCCGCTTCATTGAGCAGACGATGCGCCTATGACGCGGTCGCGAACTGCCGAGCCTCTCAGTCCTGCCACCAACCTAAAATATTGTATTCAGTTGCATGCTTGATCCGTCAGGCGAGCAAGGCTGCGGCATCGCGGCCGTTTGCGCGCAACCGGTGTGCCCACGGTTGACGAAGTAGCAGTACAGGAGGAGGTTCAGACGGGGCGGCTACGGAGTTAGCCATCATGAGCGACTTCAGTCACATCCTGAACTGGAAGCTTCTCCGGGGTTCGCACAAGTTTCCTGGCCCTGACGGTGGCACCTGCATCAACGAAGCGGCAGTCTTGGCGTGCGGCTTCCCCTATCAGCGTATCGGTTCGGTCAAAGCAATGCCGATCTGCTTCTCGCGCCCAATCTGTGGGCTCGCGATGCAGCTAAATGACAATGCGACGGATGCGCAGCGTCAGCGCCTGATGCCGTTTGTGACCCGCCTGGCTTGTGCAGACACGGACGAAGTCGAGCACGAGCGGGAGCGCTACATCAACGCGTACCTCAACAGCGACAATTTATTCTCACCCGCACCGTGTCAGTTCGACTTCCAGCACGGTCTGGCGACTCTAGAAGGCGCGCTCGCTATCGGGCGGCAAGCCGATCCGCTCGACACGGAGGAGGCAGCTAGCCGGCTGGAGACTGTACGCGCTTCAGCTAAACTGGCGACGAAGCGCCCTGGCTTTTTGCCTGCGAAGCTGAAGGGATGGCTGGGTCTGCCACAGGAGCTTGAGAACGCCGGGTGACACTCGGGTGCGGACGGTGATTGGGGGAGGGCAATGAGTAGCGCCCTCTAACCCTGGCTCTGAGCCTGCAGATAGTCGCGCTTCGTGAGCAGATCGTCGAGGTGGCGCTGATAAAACTCGATGCTCGCCCGCTCGCGATTTCTCCCCTCTACAGACAGGCTTGGATCATCCAGGGCATGCGTCGCTACCCGGATGCTCTCCTGCAGCGTGGCGATTTCGCGCTCGACCATCTCCAGGTCCGTCATCGCTACCCTCGCAACGTTGACTTAACCGTGCTGCCCAGCCGACATGCCATGTCCGGCTGACGCGCTCTCCACGCGAGTCGCCGGGAACATCAGGAGACACCGCCGCCGCAAGTCGACCCCTGAAAAGCCAACGGCCCCCCAGTCGCCAAACTGGAGGGCCGTCGAAATCAAAAGTGGCCTTGTGGGCCGACATGCATCCCCCACAAGCCACGAGGCGCCCCCGGGCGTCAAGCGGGAACGCCAATTCCCGCGACGATGAGGCTTTGCCTTGTGGACCGGACGCCCCTGCGGCGGCCCGGAACGCCTTGTTGCGGCCCGATGAGGGCCGAGGACCGTGTTTGCAGACGAAATCCGCCGCGCGATCGAGGCGGCAGACCGAATCACCCTGCCGTCCGTGACCGCCCTGCTCTGGCGTGCCTACGGGGAGGGGAAGGTCACGGAGGCCGAGGCCGAGGCGCTGTCCGTTCTCATCGAGGGCCGGACCCTGTCCGGAAGCAGCCCCAGGTCCGGACAGAGCTCGAACCCAACAGGAACCAGCGCGGGCGAGGGGACAGCCGACCCCCGGACATTGGTACAGGCTGCCAGGAGGGCCGTGGGCAGCCGCCCACGCACGGACGCCAGTATGGAGCGCCGCCGCCGTTGGGCAGCCTCAGGGCGCCTGCCGCCTGGTCTTGCCGCCCGGTTCACGCTGGCCGAGCAGGCGGTGCTGTCCCTCGTGGCCGCCGAGACCGCTCGCCGGAAGGATTGCCGCCTGTCCGTGCCGAACCTCGCCGCCGTCACGGGCGTGGCCGAGACCACGGTGCGCAACGCCATCCGGGAGGCCCGAAAGCTCGGCCTCCTAACGGTCGAGGAGCGCCAGATCACCGGCTTCCGCAACGATACGAACATCGTGCGGATCATCTCGCCCGAGTGGACGGCCTGGCTGCGTCTTGCTCGGAAGGGGTCTCCTCAGATTTCAGGATACCCCACCCTGGCGCAGGGGGGAGGGTGCAAATCCGCGAACCGCACGCCTACTGAAGTTCTCATCCTGTCAGAATCGGGGAAAACGGCACCGAAAATGGGCTGCCGAGGGGCAGCGGGCGACCTCGACCAATCAGACCGTGCAAGAATCCGCGCGGGTGGTGGAGGCGGGCGAGCTATGCGGTAGGCGACTGCGGCCGTCCGGTCTGCCGAACGGTGTCATCGAACTGTCGTTCAACGGTCGCACGCAAGGAATAGGGCGGGGGCTCACAGCTCTCACGCGCCCCCAATCATGGCCTATCCCGCAATACCTCCTCGCACCGTCGCCGAATGGTTCAACTCCGGCTACCGTGGTCTACGCATCCCATGCTGCCCGACCTGCCGGATCTCGACATCGGCGACGTGGGACCAACTCGACGCTGAGGCGGTCGAAGACGTAGTTGACGTGGCCCGACGCCTGCGATGCATCTCGTGCGGCGAGGTTCCGGCCGGTCTCGGCGTAGTGGCGAGCGCCGACGATGCCGCCTTCGGATCAAAGCCCCACTAGCCAACAGAACGGCGACGATGCCGGCTGAGCACAACCTAGTAGGAGGCACGGATGAGCGACCAGCCGAACGATCCTCTAGCGGATATGAAAGCGGCCGAGGATCAGCTCACTGCCACGAACGTGGCCTTAGCTGAGTGGACCGCAAGGAAACTTGAGGACAGTTCGGCTCTCATCGAACGGCTGGAGCAGATGGGCTATGACGTGTGCGGTAAATCGCGCGAGGCTGTTGCGGAGGTGCTCAAACACCCGCCGACCCGACCCGTCGCCTAGCACGCTCGGGCCGACAGCGGTGTTTCATCCGTTTTTGGCGCAGGCAGTCGCGGGATCGAGGCGTCGCGAGGCTACCAAGGGTGGCGGGTGACCTCGACGGCGCGGCACGATTTTCGGATCCGCGTGGGTCGTAGATGCCGGGGCTGCTCTGATGGCTGAGGATCTTGGCGTTCCACTGATCATGGCCGCCGTGTTCACGGCTGGCTGTTACCTGATTTGGCGCCTTGAGCAGCGCGCCGAGCACGTTGAGCGGGTACTGCTCACAGCTCTTGGAGTGACAGTGGTGCTCGCCTTTGGGGCGACGCTGGAGCACTACATCGACGAAAACCCACCCTCCGTTCCGCAAACCTGGCCATCAGCCCAATCTGGGGGTTTGGCTCATCACGGTCACGCAGCCTTGATCGACACGTTGCAGTAAATAAGGCCCATCCTACCGCCTTCGGCAGCGGCTGCAGCCTAGGAGAAGCGCTCGCCCGACAGCGTAGCGGTTGGGCGCGAGCGGGAAGTACCCATGGACCTTTCAACCTGGAGTTTTGGGCTCTGCTTGCGGTCACGGTGCAAGGGTTGATCGTGCCGGTTGCGATCACCTGGTGGAAGGGGCGCGCCCTCGTGCCGGTTGCCCTGCTCAGCTTCGTCTTCTGGCCCGGCGCGCTGATCCTGGCGCTTCAGCTCCGACGCCGACAGGATCTGTGATCTCAGCCGAGCAGCCAGATCAGCATCATGGCTCCGGTCATAAACAAGGCGGAGGACCCGAGCACCGCGCCACCCTCGCGGTTCTGGAGAAAGAAGGTGCGGGCTATATCGAGCATCGCAGAGACCGGAGACGGGGTTCAATCCAGTCAGTGTGGCAGCTGAACTGTGCCGGTTCGAGGTCCGAATATGGCGATGAGATCAAGAAATCTGACCTGTAGCGGAGCCATCACACTCCACTGAAGAGCTTTCTGCGACGCTACTGGTTGCGGGCGTTAGGCCCGCTCACGGCACCAACTGCAGCGGCGCTAAGAGCCGCACTGATCATGACGAGCAAACCGGCCGAGATCATCGCTCAGGCTCCTTCGAACCAGACGAACCAGCACCCGAGATGGTTAACAGCCCATTAACTGTTCTCGAATTAGGGCAAAACTGTGCAGGGGATGCAATCTACGTATATGCTTAAGCTTTGGTCTTGGCGAGCCACCCAGTCGGTCTGTCAACAGCAAAGCGCATAGGGGCTGGAAACTTGGCGCCTCGACACCCGCCATCTTGTGCTCATGGCCGACCGCGAAGCAGTAAGCCTGATGGAGCCGAGAGGCTGGTAACGACCAACCCAGTTCCCGTGCCTGCGATAGCGTACAGCGCTCCTTAACTGGCATGCGCCATCATCTTCTCAGCGATCGGCTCCGGCCGCGCGCCGGAAGAGCAGCACCGGGGTCCGATGCCCCTCGGCCACGGTGCGGCCTCGCCGGCGCAGTCGCAGAGATCACGCTGGCCGAGCGCTAATCCGCAAGTTGACCTAAGCAGCCAGCCTTTCGGCCGTTTCTAAGAGGCTGATCAGCTACGCCTGGGCGTGCCCGAAGTCGGACGTTTGCCGTCCTGGTCCGGTCCGAGCACCACGGCGCAGGGCCGACTGAATGCGGTCGATCAACTCGCTGCGACGGAACGGCTTGCCCAGCACGTCCATCGCGTCAGGTTGCGGGCCGTCAATGGACATCTCGTCGTTGTAGCCCGTGGTCAGAAGCACAGACACCGCCGGATCACGCTCCCGGATCGTCGCGGCCAGCGTGATGCCGTTCGCGCCGCCGGGCATGATCACGTCCGAGAACACGAGCTTGAAGCCGTCCCCGTCAGCCTGCGCCTCGTCGAACCGCTCAAGTGCCTCCTCGGCGCTGTGAGCGATCACGACCCGGTAGCCGACATCCTGGATGGCTTCAGCGGCCATCGCTGCTGCCTCGTGGCTGTCGTCGACCACGAGGATGAGCGGTGGTGCGGTCAGGCTGTCGAGCGGCCGCGTCTGATAACCTATCGTTGGTTCTGCCCGACCCTTCTCGTCGACCTGCTGCTTCATGACCGGGAACAGCATGCGGATGATCGTACCGCGTCCGACCGTGCTCTCGACCTCCAGTTGCCCACCCGATTGCTGCACGAAGCCGTGCGCCATAGCGAGACCGAGGCCAGTCCCTTCACCGCGCCCCTTGGTCGTGAAGAACGGCTCAGTAGCCCGCGCAACGATGTGCGGTGGCATCCCGGTGCCCTCGTCCGAGATGGATAACAACACGTAGTCGCCCGGTTCGAGTTGCCGGGATCTGGCGTTACCGTTGAGATGGATCTGCTTCGTGGTGACAGTGATGGCGCCGCCGTTGGGCGAGGCATCTCGCGCGTTCACGACGACGTTGAGGAGCGCCATCTCCAGATGGGTGGCGTCGACCTGAACCTGCGGCAGACGGCGCTGCAGGCTCAGGTGCAGCGTGGCCTTGTTGCCGACTGATGTCTCCAGCAGCTCGGCCACCGAGTTTGCAAGCTCGCTCAGATCGACACCCCTCGGCTCCAGGCGGCCTCGCCGGGCGAAGGCGAGGAGTTGATGGGTCAACTTCGCACCGCGATCGGCGGCCGTTGTCGCAGCCGTGAGGTACCTCTCGAAGGCTTGGTCGTCGTGGCGCTTTTCGGACAGGCGCTCCAGGCTGCCGTTGATCACATGCAGGAGGTTGTTGAAGTCGTGGGCCAAGCCAGCCGTGAGCTGGCCGATCGCCTCCATCTTCTGCGCCTGCCGGAACTGCTGCTCGCTCTCGCGCCGGTTCGTCACGTCTAGCTGGCTGGCGAAAAAGTAGATGGTCTCGCCCGCAGGGTTGTGCACCGGCCCCATGAACACCGCGTTCCAGAACGGCGTGCCGTCCCGACGATAGTTCAGGATCTCCAGGGCGACGGCCTTGTCTTCGTCAATCGCCTCCCTGAGTTGGGCGACGTGTTTGGGGTCCGTCCCTGCACCCTGCAAGAAGCGGCAATTCCGACCTAGAACCTCGCCCTCTTCGTACCCGGTCAAGTCGAGGAAGGCGTTGTTGGCGAACACGATCGGAGTATCGGTCTGGCGTGGGTCGGCCAAGACCATGGGCATCCGGGTCATCTCGACGGCGGCAAAGAAGACGCCCCCGCGATCCTCCAAGCTCGGATCGGTGATCGTGCTCTGCTTCCAGTGGTGTAGCCCGGGACGCCCCAAGGGCTCCGAAGCGCCCCGGTCCATCGTTCCGCGCGCCGGCTCCCCTGTGCTCACACCGTGGCCGCCGGTATGCTCCGGTGCTTTCTCGTCATCGCTCATCGGGCGCATATAGTGCCAAACGGCCAAGTTCATCAGCCAACGGCGCCCATGCGTCGAGGAGGCCTAGATGTGTGGCCGATCCGCTCTCGCACCAGCGGCATGGTCTAGCTTAGCTCGTGCTGAACGAGGGGCTGGCCATGAACCGACACATCACTGCGATCCTGCTCACCACGATCGGGCTGGGCGCCTGCCAATCGGGCACCTCAGGGCCGCAACAGGCCGCCGTAACGTTGCGGGGTGCTGCTGCTCTCCAAGAGGAGGTCGTTCGTCTCAAGGCCGAGCGCGACGCGCGGCGCATCAGCTACACCGAATGGGCTGAACGGACACAGGCCGCTGCACGAGCCAGCGTGCCGCTAAGCGCGCAAGAAGAGGAGGCGCTGGAGTACCGTAGACAGCTTGCCCGTCGTGTTGATGCTGGAGAGATGACGCCGGTGCAGTTCGATCGCGAGAATGAGCGCGCCTTGCAACGGCTGAAGGCTCAACGCGGTGGAGCCTAGAAGCCAGAGGGCCGGATGAGCGATGTCGTGGCCGCTCTCCTCCTGGCGCTGGCGACCGAGAACGCCGAGCTGCGCGAGCAATTGGCCTCGGCCCAGGACATGCTCGTCGAGACCGCGATCGACGCCGGCAACATGCACGCCCTGGTCGAGGCGATGCGGACCGAGCGGGACGCGTGGCGGGAAGAGGCTGAGCGGCTGCAGGCACGGTCGACGCGCAGGGCCTGACCACGCCGTTGCGAGCAGATTGTAGAGATCAGCGAACCGGCGAGCGCCGCTGCCGTTAAAGCATCATGTCAAAATCCAATTCAGGCATGGATCACTCCTGCGAACGCCTTCGAAGCAGGATCGCCATGGGCATGCTGCTCGATGAGCAGGTGATCGCGGCGCTCGCCAGAGCCGTCGCAATCTTGCACGAGGCGAACGATCCTGGCGCGCTTGACCTTGAGCATGCGATCCGCACGCATCGCGTCGGTATCTTGAAGCGGCGGGCTATCCTCGGCGCGGCCGGGATAGACGTTTGATGGAGCAACGCTGCCGTTATGTCGTCCGAGGTGCAGCAAAGAATGGCATCGTCACCTACAAGTGTCCGACAGCGGATTGGGCGTTGCGTAAGCTGCGCGACTTCAAAGCTGCCGATTATCAGAACATTATCGTTACAGATCCGGATGGCGCGTTGCTGACAGAGGCCGACCTGATCGGCATGGTGGAGGGCTCAGGGGCTGCCCCCTCCGAAGAAGTGATCCCAGCCGCTCCTCAGATCGCGCGCCGACCAGCGATGGCATGATGTAGGTCGGTGAGCTGGATCGCGGCCTCGACACCTGCCCCGCCACCCGCCATCTTGAGCGCATGCCCGCGCCGCTGGATCCAGGGCCGCGGGGCTCGCGCCCAGTGATCAAGATCTGACGCTTGATGCCCATCTTTGAGCGTCCGAGTTGGGTGGACAACCGACCTTCGTGCCTGAGCCTTCCAACGTCCGCAGGCGTTTGGAAGCGGACAGGCTGAAGCCTCACGTTTGTGCAGGGGGCGGCTTCTGGAGCGTAGGTCTACCCAATTCCCTTGCGGCACTAATGTGATCGCGTCGTCCAGCCTGATCAGGAGTGAGACGACGCGATCGGCTCAGCCTGTCTTCGCCTGCATCTCGTCGTCCGGCTCCTCCGGCACGGTGTCACTAAACGGCACCGTCAACATGAGCTGGCCCGCCTCGTCCACGACCTCGAACGTGCACGTGAACCAGTCGCGCACGCTGTACGAACGCGTGTGGGCGATCAGATCCCGCGCCGCTGTCAAGGCGTAGTCCCGCGCTGCCGCCACGTCCGTCAGCTCGTCGCCCTCTTGATCGATCGCCAGCTTGTCGGGTCCGCGACCGTAGCGCAGGTTGAAGAAGTAGCGTGGCATCACCGCCCCTCGATCAGGCGCGCGTACTCGGCTTCGGCCTGGCCGTAGCTGCCGTCGGCCACCGTTCGGAGCAACTCACGGTCGAGCACGGTGATGCGCCCACGACGCCCGCGGATGCAACGGCCGCCCTCCAAGTTCTGCAGCGCCAGCGTCACGCCCGAGCGCTGCACGCCCAGCATCATCGAAAGGAACTCGTGCTTGATCGGCAGCTCGTTCCCGTCCGCTCGATCCAGGCACATCAGCAGCCATCGCGCGAGGCGAGTCTCGATCGTGTAGGTGGCGTTCACGTAGGCGGTCTGGCGCACCTGCACCATCTCGGTCTGCACGTAGCGCAGGAGCAGGCGCTGCAGCGATGGGCTCGCCGCGCAGGCCTCGGACATGGCCGCGGCTGGGATGCGCCAGCCTATCCCCGCTAACTGCATGAACTGGTCGTGCGGGACCCGGTCGCTGCCCAGGAGCACCGGCACCGCCCCGGCGAGGCCCTCGCGTCCGATGATCCCCACCTCGACCCGGCCGTTGCTGCCGGCTGCCGTGATCGACGAGATCCCGCTCTCCAGGAAGTATAGGTGCTCGACCGGCTGATCCGGGGTGATCAGCACCTCGCCGAGCGGCAACTCCGCGAGGAGCAGGTGCGGCTGCAGGTGGGCGAAGTCGGCGGCGGTCAGCGCCTTCAGCAGCCGGTTGCGGACGCCATCATGTCGGGCTTGGCTCACTACACCGCTCCGCGGGCGAGGACTGGGATCCACGCCGACGGGAACGAATGCTTCGGACCGAGCGTGCGCGATCCCGCCATGCAGTCGTCATCAGGTCTTCCGCGTTGATGCAGGTTAGTCGCAGCCCGTCTGTACGGATTGGGACAAAGACGAACGTCGGATTTCACACCGGACGATCGATGTATCTTCAATTCGTACCAAACCGTACATAGAACTTGGGACACACTGACCTGAGAAGATCGGTCACAACTTCTGATCCTATGTTCGGGATGGCTGATGACACAGGATGAGCGAGGCGTCGTGCTGCTGGCCGAGGCCGACCCGGTGATCGGCCTCGACCTCACCGACGCGTTGGAGCTGGCCGGCTACCGGGTCACCGGACCGATCCAGACTGCCGCCGAGGCCGAGGCGTGGCTGTTGCGCCAGAGACCAACCCTGGCGGTGATCGACGCCGTCCTGACCGACGGCTCCAGCGCCGGGCTGGTGCAGCGCCTGCGCCAGCGCGGCGTGCCCTTCCTGGTCCATGCCGCTCCCGGAGACTACTGGCAGCTCGCCGAAGCGTTCGCCGGTGCTCCATGCCTGACCCGGCCAGCCTGGCCCGGCGACGTCGTCGACCTGGTCGGGCAGCTGGCTCAACCCGCCGCGATCCCGTGCTGATGCAGACCTCACCCGCCGGTACCAATCCGCTCCTGGCCAAACTCAGCACCTATGCCGACCTCGACGTGGAGGACAGGATGTTGCTGCGCGAGGTCTGCGCCGATGTTCGCTACGTGACTGCGAACACCGACCTGATCAGCCAGGGCGATGCACCCGAGGGCGTGTTCCTGGTGCTGGAAGGCTTCGCCTGCCGGTACAAGCTGCGCCAGACCGGCGTGCGCCAGATCATGGCCTACCTCGTGCCCGGCGACCTCGGCGACCTCGACGTCACGCTGCTCGACCGCATGGACCACGCCATCGGCACGCTGTCGGCCTGCACGGTGGCGCGGCTCGCGCCCGAGACGGTCCAGGCTCTGTTGCGGCGCCCGAAGCTGGCGGCCGCCCTGCGCAAGAGCGCCCTGGTGGATGAGGCGACCGCGCGCGAGTGGCTGGTCAACGTCGGGCGCCGCTCCGCCCCGGAGCGGATCGCGCACCTGTTCTGCGAGCTGCTCGGGCGGCTGCGCGTCATCGGGTATACGGACGGGAACAGCTACATGCTGCCGCTCACGCAAGTTGATCTGGCCGACACGACTGGGCTCACCAGCGTGCACATCAACCGCTCTCTGCAGGACATGAGGAAGGCGGGATTGATCGAGCTGCGGCGGCGCCGGCTGACGATCCTCGATCTGCCGGGGCTGGTACAGCTGGCCGAATTCGACCCGAGCTACCTGCACCTTGCGTCCGGTGCATGACGTTCGATCCCTCGATACCCCAGCAGGGTACCGACGTCCGGAACGCTGACCTAGATAGACCTTCTTAGTGCCGTGTACGGTTTCGGACGCTGCCGACGGCAAGATGCTGGTCGCGCTGATGGGAGATCAGCCGTACCCATGAGCAAGTGAGAGGCGATGCAGGACGACGACGCGATCGGTGCAGGTAACGGCGCAACTTCCCGCGCCGGGACGACGAACAACCCCCTGATCCTCAAGCTGGAGAGCCTCGCCTCGCTCTGCGATGACGACAGGGCCGTGCTGGAGCGGATCAGCGCAGACCCGCAGCACGTCGAGCCTGGGACCGCCCTCATCCGCGAGGGCGACCGGCCGGACGGCGTCTACCTGATCCTCGACGGCATCGCCTGCCGCTACAAACTGCGGGCGAACGGGGCCCGTCAGATCATGGCCTACCTGGTCCCGGGCGACTACTGCGACCTGGACGTGGCGCTGCTCAAGACCATTGACCACACGATCGGCACGCTCTCGGCCTGCCAGGTGGTGCGCATCGACCTCGACACGATCCAGGGTCTGCTCCAGCGCCATCCCAACATCACGCATGCGCTGCGGCTTGCTACGCTGGTGGACGAGGCGACTTTGCGCGAGTGGCTGGTCAACGTCGGCCGCCGTTCGGCCGATGAGCGTATCGCGCACATCATGTGCGAGCTGTTGCTGCGGCTGCGCGCCGTGGGCCGGGCCACCGGCGACGGCTACGCGCTGCCGATCACCCAAGAGGATCTAGCCGACACCACCGGGCTGGCCAGCGTGCACGTCAACCGCGTCCTGATCAGCCTGCAGCAGCAGGGGCTGATCGCGCTCTCGGGGGAGCGGCTGACGATCCTGGATCTACCTCGGCTGCAGGCGCTGGCCGAGTTCAAGCCGAACTACCTGCATCTGGCGGGGAGGGAGGCGGCATGACCCTGCGCCTTCAGCCCGTGCAGGTCGCCACCGGCAGCGAGGACCAAGAGAGCCACCTCGTGTTCCACGAGGGCTTCCTCGTCGCGGTCGTGGTGCAGCTCTCGAACCAGCATGGGACCGACGCCGGCAAGTGGTTCCTGGAGGCCGGCTTCGGCCGGGTGGACGATCCGTGTCCGCCGATGTTCTCGGACATCGACGATGCGCAGGCGTGGATCAGCGCCAAGCTCGGTCTGCCGATCGCCTGAACCCGATCCGAACCGCCCCCGCTCAGGTGATGGAGCGGCAGCTACGGCAGGCGCAGGACCTCACCCATCGGCACGACGGCCAGGAGCGTGCCGGCCGCGTCGGTGATCTCGAAGCATTGGCCGTCCAGCACCTTGCCTGCCCTCAGCCGCTCGGCGAGCAGGTGCCGTGCGAAGGTGTGCGCCTCGGCCCGCGCCGCGTCGAAATCCGGCAACTCGTTGCCCTCCGGATCCGTAATCAACTGATCGCCGTCCCGGATGTGGAAGAAGAACCGCGCCATCACACCTCCACCACCGAGCCGCCGCTCGGGGGTTCACGAGCCGTTCCTATCGATACGGTGGGCACAACGTCCTAAACCGGACAGTGGTGCTGCCGCTCCTATGCTGGGTCTGAGATCGCACTTATGTCTCGATCATCGTCTGCCTGACTGATCCGGGCGCGGACGACCGAGAGATCCGTGTGCTCTTGCCCCAGTATGGGAGCGGAGCCGTGGCTCAGCCTCAGCAAGCCAGCATCCACAATCGTCTCCTCGCCACGCTGGCGCCGGAGGACTTCGCCCGCCTCGCCCCGGCACTGGAGCCGGTGTCGCTGCCTCTGCGCGAGGTGCTGATCACCAGCCAGCAGCCGATCGCACACGCCTACTTCGTCGAGGCGGGCGTGGTCTCGCTCGTGGCGGACACGGCTGCGGCGCGCATCGAGATCGGGCTGGTCGGCCGGGAAGGGCTTGCCGGGACACCGCTGGTGCTGGGCACGGATCGCACGCCGCACACCGCCGTGGTGCAGGTCGAGGGGACAGCCCTGAAGATCACGGCCGCGGAGCTGCAGGCTGCCCTACAGGCGAGTGCGCCTCTGCGCGGTGTCTTGGGTCGGTACGTGCAGAGCCTGATCGTGCAGGTGGGTCAGACCGTCTACGCCAATGCCGAGCTGACCGTTGAGGGGCGGCTCGCCCGGTGGATCCTCATGACCCACGATCGCCTGGAGCAGGACGAACTGCCGCTCATTCACGAGTTCCTTGCGGCGATGCTGGCGGTGCGTCGGCCTGGGGTGACGACGGCCCTGCACCTGCTGGAGGGGACTGGCATGATCCGCACGGGCCGCGGCCGGATCTTCGTTCGCGACCGCGAGAAGCTGGCGGAGATGGCCGGGGACACCTACGGTTTGGCCGAGGCCGAGTACGAGCGGCTTATCACGCGGGCGTAGGATCCGACACGTACCGGCAACGCACCGTCTCGTAGCCCTTGGTCAAGACCGCCGGCTATGATGCTTTTGGCGTGTCGTACGGTACAGATCTAGCCCTAAGGTAAAGGGTGTCGGCGGCCTGTATTCATTTGAAAGGCTGCGTCAGCACCGAGATCCACCGTCTGTCTGCTCATGGTCCGAAGGCAGACGTCCGACCGCATCTCGTCTGGCTTCCGAGAAGGGTCGCAAGCAGACCATACAAACCGTCGGCTCCTTCATGCTTATAAGTCACCCATAGGGCCCGCCGAACAGATCACCGAGCGCCTTCCGCCGGAACAGCGTGCGCCAGCGTCGCTTCTGATGCTCCGGCCGGTTGTGGATCATGTGGCAGCGCTGGCAGAACGCTGCGAGGTTGGCGTCCGCGTTGTTGGTGGTGTCGTGGTCTCGATGGGCCGCTGCTAGAACGACCCGTGTCCGGCGAGCATGACCGATGATGTCGGTTACAGCAGCAACACGGATCCTGCGGCCCCAGCCATCGCGCCAGCGGCCGGCATCTGCGTCCCACCAGCGGCCATCGCCGAGGTGATAGACCATCCGCCCGTGCGGCCGCCCGCAGCCTTCACAGCAGCCTTTAGCCCGGCCGAACCGGATCACGGCCGAGAGCTGCGCCCAGTCGATCGGGTAGAAGAAGCGGTGCTCGGGCCGGATCGGCATGCTGATGCTGGATATGCGGAACGCGACCCACTCTGCAGCGAAGCGGTCTTCCACCCTGTAGCATCACGGCCACAGCCGAACGGCAATGTTCTGACGGCTCGCAACCAAAGCGTCGCCGAGATGTTGTGGCGCTCTTGCATGTAGACTGCGAAGTATTACGGCGGTCGAGGGCGCGTTAAGAGGCGGTTTACTACGACACTCCCCCTCGCCACCAACCGCTGTGTCCGTAAAACTACAGCTATTTGGCTCACTGTCCGGTAGTCATAGCTCCAGATTGAATGTTGGACCTGACGTGATGACCAAGCTTCTCGCCTCGCTCGTCGCCTTCACCGCCCTGACGGCCGCCGCTTCGGCAGCCGACCTGCCGCGCCGCGTCGCCCCGCCGCCCGTGTTCACCCCCGTGCCGGTGTTCACCTGGTCGGGCGCCTACTTCGGTATCAACGCCGGCTACGCCTTCGACGCCTCCAGCCGCTCGAACAGCTCGGTGTTCGGTGTCCCGGCCCCCTACGCCGCTGTCGGCACGACCGCGACCTTCCGCGATCGCAGCCAGGACGGCTTCTCCGGCGGTGCCCAGGTCGGCTACAACTATCAGTTCACCCCGGGCTCCGGCGTCGTCGTCGGCATCGAGGCCGACGCCCAGTACCTCGACTTCGGCCGCAACCGGAACAACGCCTTCGTGAACGGCGCCGTCGCCCCGGGTTACTACGTCACCGACCCGCGCGGCCTGTCGAGCCTCGACTACTTCGGCACCGTGCGCGGCCGCCTCGGCTACGCCTTCGACCGTACGCTCGTGTACGGCACCGGCGGCTTCGCCTACGGCTCGGGCAGCGCTGACCGCTCCTTCGGCGGCTACGCCGGCAACGACAGCTTCCGCACCGGCTACGCGGTCGGCGGCGGCGTCGAGTTCGCGCTCCCCACCGAGTCGTTCCTGAACTTCTTCCGCTCCTCGGCCGTGACGTTCAAGGTCGAAGGCCTGTACGTCAACCTGGAGCGCGGCAACCGCAACCAGGGCGCCCTGGTGGTCAACGCCGCCAACCTCGTCCCGGTCGCCTACAGCGCCATCGGTCGCCGCGACGATGAGTTCGCCGTCGTCCGCGCCGGCCTGAACTACAAGTTCGGCTCGTACTAAGATCCGATCGAGCTGCTCCCGGTAGCGATGCCGGGAGATGCGTTGGTGGGCGAGGGGTAGCTGGTCCTCCTCGTCGCTCACCGTCGCCGAAGAGCAGCCCTCCGGCTGACCTTCGCTTCCCCAGCCTGATCAAACTGGCCGCTCGATCGGCAGCACCCTGGGAGCCTTCGCTCCTGGGGTGTTTCTTGTTTTGGAGCCTGAAGGGTCAGCCGATCGCCCAGAACAACGGGAGTGCGCCCACCAGGAACAGGGCTGAGGACAGGAGCACGGCAAAGCGCTCGCGATGGTAGTGGACGAAGGCGTGGGGGCTGGCGAACATGGTGAGGCCGGATCGAGGAGCACAACCTACGTTGGCCCCCTGAACCTTGACCGATCGGAGGCGCTTTAAGCCGTCCACATATGGTCGCCGACGCGTGTCACCGCCGAGTTACAAGCGGTCAGCTAGCGATCCGTTGCCCCTGTCGTTTGGCCTGCTCGAACTCCTGCAGGTCGAGGGAGAGCTGAAGGATCTGCGCGCTCTTCATACGGACGGGATCCAGAGCACCGCCGATGCCATGGCTCAAGTAGATCTCCTGCACTTCTGGAGAACGCAAGGCGCCACCCATTGTCCAATTTGGGAAGGAACGGGAGGCGACATCCTGAACATTCACGATGGTTGCGCTGGAGTGACGGCCGTCACGTGCGATGCGATTGTAGGTCTCGGTCACATTGGACCGCTCACCCTCTAGGATCTGCAAGAACCACGTCTTATCGAAGATCAGGAAGCCCGTCACACCGTTGCGGCTGTTGTTGCGCTGTGAGACGGAGACGATCTCGCGTAGGTTCGTCAGCATCTGACGGTCGCCACCGGGAACCGTGTTGCGGCTGTAGTAGACCAGCTGATGGATCATTAGGGCTTTGCCTCATTGGAGCCGCCATCGGCCCGCGTCTTGCCAGCAATAACGGCTAAGGTGCCAAATGATCCTCGGTCAACTGCTTCCAATAATGGTCTATTTTACTGTAATAATAACGTTGGATTAACGGGTATTGTGTGCCGCCTGTCCTATTTGTAGCTGCCGCTGGCATCAGCCCCACTTGGCGCGATCCAATTCTTCGGCTGCTACGGCCTTGACCACGGCGATGACGTTCTCCAGCTCGGCGACCTGGCGCAGGGCGCTCCCAGCCGGCAACTCGTCATGCTCTGCCATCGCCAGGATGAGCGTGCGCTGGTGCGCCTTCAGGCGTTCGACGAGGGCGTCTAACTTGTCGGACATGCGCAGGCTGTAGCGGCGAGATGTGGGGACCGGCAACCGCAGCAGCCTCTTACTGCTCCAAGCGGTAGATTACGCCGTCAACTATCTTGACCAGGTATCCCATGCCTATGAGTTTGTCGTGCGCCATCTCTGCAGGCGTTGCGTATCCAATCGCCTCATTCTCCATCTTCGCCCGGATGTCGTGCATCTCAAGGACGGATGGAATGCCGTGCGCGACGTGATAATCCTCGATCAAGGCGAGGGCTTTGACGATTGTGGGGTCCATGACCAGTTCTAGCTTGTTGCTGCCGCAACATGTGCCTTGCGTAGTGTTTGGAACTCGTACCCTGGGCGACGTGTGCCAGGCTTTGGCGAAGCCACACGGTGAGCTCAGCGCGCTTTTCGAGGTCGGCTCGCGTCATGCTCTCGCTCATGGTCGTTACGGGAGCGCGTATGGCGATTTACGCCTCCTCGCCCCTAGTCTGCTTGGCCACGGCAGCATTACGGCGACGGGCCGCGCGATTGTTCTCAGATACCTCCTGCGAGGCTTCCTGGTTCGTGTAGCCCTGAGCACCAGGCTTGCCGCGCGTCTGGGTCACCGTTGCGCGCAGCTTGGCGGACTTCATGTGCTTGCCGTCTTGGAAATCTGCCATGGTGTTTTCCTTCTATGTGTCGCCGTCACTCGACCCAACTACGCGCGAGCTACCGAAGGATCACCATGAGCTTGGCCACATTCTCATATTCGTCGTTCCATAGGTCGCCCTGGCGGTGTTTCTCACTCGTGTGCCGTCGATCCTTCGTCTAGGTGCCACTTCTGCACCGTGGCGTGACCTTCCTACACATCGGCAATTCGCCCGAGCTCACAGACGTGAGACGTACCCGCACGATACCCGCCCT